>CAVCRS010000028.1:0-53507 GCA_963604635.1 Faecalibacillus sp. | reverse complement strand
CGAGTCTGCCGGGGCGCGACCGCCATTGGGATTAACAAATAAAAAAAAGGATGACAATCAGTCCGAAGACTTTTTAGTCACCCTCATTTTTTCTTCTGGAGCGGAGCGACGCAAGGGGGCTGGGGAGGACGCTTCCCGGTGAATAGACGGATGCTCCCACAAAAATACAGAAAAGCTGGTCGACAGACCGGCATCCTTTCTTCTGGAGCGAAGCGACGCAAGGGGTCCGGGGAGTACGCTCCCCGGTGAATAGACGGATGCTCCCACAAAAATACAGAGAAGCTGGTCTTTCGACCAGCTTCTCTGTATTTTTGTGGAGCATAGGAGAATCGAACTCCTGACCTTTTGAATGCCATTCAAACGCTCTACCAACTGAGCTAATACCCCGAATGGACTGCAAAGATAAGCGGAAAATCTGAATTTCCAAACCTCTGCGGCAACATGTCGCAAATTTTCTTCGCAAAAGTGAGGGACTGCAGTGTGTGAAATGAATAATTTCAAAACAACTTCCGATTATCAGCGCAATTTTATTATTTTTGTCCCGAAACCTTTACTCAGGATTTTATGTTACGTGAAGAAACCGTATTCGGACCCATCCACAGCCGCAGGCTCGGCAGTTCCCTGGGCATCAATCTGCTGCCGGTAAACGGCAAGATCTGCACGTTCGACTGTATTTATTGCGAGTGCGGATGGAACCGTGACGGCCTGCAGGACAGACACTTGCCGAGCGCGGAAGACGTCCGGACGGCATTGGGGGAAAAGCTGGCCGGATTGGACGCCGAAGGCGTCCGTATAGACAGCATCACCTTTTCCGGAGACGGTGAACCGACGCTGAATCCGGAGTTTCCGCAGATTATCGACGACACGCTCGCACTGCGCGACCGCTATGCGCCACAGGCGAAGGTCTCGGTGCTCTCGAACGCCACCCGAGTGCACATTGACTCTGTCTTTCAGGCACTTCGCAAGGTTGACAACCCGATTCTGAAGATCGACGCTCCGACTGACGAGCTCATCGCGCTGATCGACCGCCCCGCACCGGGCTACCGTCTCGAACGGGTTATCGAAGCTCTCAGGCGCTTCGACGGAGACTTTATCCTTCAGACCATGTTCCTGAAATGCAGATACTTCGACTCCTCTGCGCCGCAGTGCCTGAACGGCTGGATGGATATCGTGAGGGACCTGCGGCCGCGCGGAATTATGGTCTATACCATCGACCGGCCGGCGCCCGAGGAAGGACTGGAATGCTTCACGGTGGAGCAGATGCGCGCCCTGGTGCAGCCGCTGCTCGACGAAGGGTTCAGCATCCAGATAAAAGGCAAATCCTGAAACCTCATCCTGAAACCTTATACTAAAACCTCAATCCTAAAACCCCAACACTATGGCAATACAGACTAACATCGGACTTTTCTGCGACTGTTTTCCGCCGGTTATGGACGGAGTGTCGGTCTGCATGCAGAACTATGCCTACTGGCTTCAGAAGAAAGTCGGCGGCGTCTGCGTCATTACTCCCAGAAACTATGGCACGGAGTACCACGAAGATTACGAAGTGCTTCAGTATATGTCAGTTCCGGTCCCTTTCCGCAAACCTTACATGACCGGCCTTGCGGAGATCGACCCGCTGTTTCTGACCAACATCCTCAAGCGCGAATTCAAGATCGTACACGCGCATTGTCCGTTCGCATCGGGCTGGTGCGCCGAGCATATCGCTCATATCCAGCATATTCCGATGGTTGCCACCTTCCATTCGAAGTACCGCGACGACTTCGCGAGAGTCATACCTTCGAAACTTGCGGTCGATGAAATCGTGAAAAAGATAGTGAATTTCTATGAGCGCGCGGACGAGGTCTGGGTGCCGCAGGAGTCGGTCAAGGAAGTGCTGCGCGAGTACGGATTCAAGGGCGACATCCAGGTCGTCGATAACGGCAGCGACCTTGTCGCGGACCGTCCTGAGGAGTTTTTCGCCGACGCCCGCAATGAGCTCGGAATCGCTAAGGATGAATTCGTTATGCTTTTCGTGGGCCAGCACATCTGGGAGAAGAACACCCGATTCATCATCGACACCCTCGAAAAGATAAAGGACGTGCGTTTCCGGATGTTCTTCGTGGGAACCGGCTACGCGGCCGAGGATATGCGCAGACTTGTGAGCGAGAAGGGACTCGACCCGTGCGTGACATTCGTCGGCAGCATCACCGAGCGCGAAAAGATCGTAAAGTATTATGCAGCAGCCGATCTGTTCCTCTTCCCGTCGCTCTACGACAACGCTCCGCTCGTGGTCCGCGAGGCCGCGGCGCTGAACACTCCGGCCATGATGATGCGCGGCGCGACAGCCTCCACCATAATAAAGGACGGCGAGAACGGCTTCCTGACGGACAACGACGAGGACAGGTTCGCGCAGCTCCTGCGCACCCTCATCGCTTCGCCGGAAAGGGTGCACCGCATCGGCGTGCAGGCCTCGCGCAGCATCGTGCGCAGCTGGGAGGACGTCTGCGGCGAGGTGCTCGACCGCTACAACGCGCTCCTCTCCCGCGAGAAGCTCATCCATTAAAATAATTAATTGGCCGTTCCGGCCAATGTCAATCTGGCATTGGTCGGAACGGCCGCATAATTAATAATTTATGAAAAACGCTAAACTTATTTTCGCAGCGCTTCTGCTTGCTGCCGGTTTCTCCGGTCAGGCGCAGACGGTGGATCTTACCGCCGGTGACGACGGCTGTTTCGGCCTCGCACCTCAGATTCAGAATGTTCCGGGCAGGCAGACGCAGTGCCTCGACGGAGACTGGAAAGCATTCGCGGATCAGTATGAGACAGGCTATTACGATTATCGCAGGAAAGCTTATCCTGAAAACAAGACATTCTTTGCCGACAGAAAATTCCACGAAGACAAGACGAAACTGGTCGAATATGACTTCGACCTGGCTCCGACCCTCCGTGTGCCGGGGGACTGGAACACCCAGCGCCCCCAGCTCTATATGTACGAGGGAACTGTCTGGTACAGACAGACTTTCAATGCCGCTCCCGCTGCCGGACGCCGTCAGTTCATCCACTTCGGAGCCGCGAACTACGAGGCTGTCGTGGGACTTAACGGTCACGTCGCGGCGAAGCACATCGGAGGCTTCACGCCTTTCGACATTGAAGTTACGGATAAGCTTGCAGATGGGAACAACTCCCTGATAGTCAAGGTGGACAACAAGCGCGTGCTGTCCGGCGTGCCGACCGTCAATTCCGACTGGTGGAACTATGGCGGCATCACCCGCAGCGTGTATCTCGTGGACGTTCCGGAAACTTTCATCCGCGACTACAGCGTCGGCCTCTCCAAAGACGGAAAGAAGATCTGCGGCTGGGCACAGCTCGACGGACCTGCTCTGAGTCAGAAGGTTATGCTCAGTGTTCCTGAACTTGGAATCGCTGTTTCCGTGCAGTCGGATGCCGAAGGACTCGCTTCCTTCGAGGTGGCCGCCAAGCCTTCGAGGTGGTCTCCGGCCTCTCCGAAACTCTATGACGTAACTCTTTCCACTGCAGATGACTGCGTGAGCGACAGGATAGGCTTCCGCACTGTGGAGGTGAGCGGAACGAAGATTCTGCTGAACGGCGAACCTGTATTCTGCAAAGGCATCAGCATTCACGAGGAGGAGCCTTTCGAGCCGTCGGGCCGCGCCACCGGAGCAGAGGATGACAGGGAGCTTCTGAAGTGGGCCAAAGATCTGGGCTGCAACTTCCTGCGTCTGGCGCACTATCCTCATAACGAGGAGATGGTACGCCTCGCCGAGGAGATGGGCTTTATGGTCTGGGATGAAATCCCGGTCTATTGGACCATCGACTGGACCAACCCCGACACCTACGCGAATGCCGAGCACCAGCTTCAGGATATGATAACCCGCGACCGCAACCGTGCGGGAGTCATCATCTGGTCGATGTCGAATGAAACCCCTCGCGGGGACGCGCGCATGCACTTCCTGTGCTCGCTCATAGACAAGGCCCGCGAGATGGATCCTACCAGACTGGTAAGTTCGGCTATGGAAAAGGACTATGCCGATAAGAATACCCTGACGGTGAAAGACCCGCTGATCGATTATGTGGATATCATCAGTTTCAACCAATACGTGGGCTGGTATGACGGCAATTTCGACAAATGCGACCGTCTGAACTGGACTTTCCCTGTTCAGAAACCGGTAGTGATAACCGAGATGGGCGGCGGGGCCAAGTACGGCCTGCACGGCGACAGGACCGAGCGGTTCACCGAGGAGTATCAGGAGCGTCTTTATGAGAAGAACCTCGCGATGCTCGACCGCATCCCGGAGCTTGCCGGCGTCAGTCCGTGGATTCTCAAGGACTTCCGCTCGCCGAAGCGTTTCCTTCCGGGCATTCAGGATGACTTCAACCGCAAGGGGCTCGTTTCCGAAAAAGGCGAACGCAAACTCGCCTTCGAGGTTTACCGCAAGTGGCGTTCGGAGTAGCGTTTTTTCATTTTTTCCGCCCGGAACAGTTCCGAAACCGCATTTCTATTTAACTTTGCAGAATTATGGGAAAATTGGGACAATGGATAAAGAATGCGCGGTCTCTGTCGCTGGTACAGAGCCTGATGCCTGCCGTATTGGCCGTTGTGATGGCCATCGGAAATGACGGCTTCAGTGTCGTCTGCGCTCTTCTCGCCGTACTCGGAGTTGCTTGCGCTCACCTCTCGATGAATCTCGCCGACGACTATTTCGACTACCGGGTCGATATGCTCGGGGACCGCGACAGGGTGATACGCAAGGGTTTCCGTGCGATGACCGTGAAATATCCCTACCTGACCGACGGCAGCGAAACTCCCGCCACCCTCAGAAAAGCGATCTGCTCGTTCGGAGCGGTCGCCGTTCTGGCCGGGGCTGTCATATTTATACTCAGGACTCTGCAGAACGGATTCCTCGGGGCTCAGGGAACCTGGTGGATCGTCGCGATAACCGCCGTCACCATTTTTCTCGGCATCTTTTATTCCGCTCCGCCTCTCAAGCTCGCTTACCGCGGGCTGGGAGAACTCATAATCGGAGTCATCTTCGGACCTCTGCTGATGGCTGGAGTGTTCTATTCCTGCGCGGGAAGCCTTTCGGAGGAGATCTTCTGGATCTCGATTCCTGTCGGACTGCTGGTCCTGAATATCCTTTACACTCACAGCTTCATCGACAAGGCCGGTGATGCGGAATGCGGCAAGATGACTTTCGCCCTGCTGCTGGGCAGCGACAGGACCGGACTCATCGCCGCGTTCATATTCAACCTGCTGCCTTTCGCGATGACAGCCGCGGCGGTAGTTGCGGGAGCCCTGCACCCCCTGTACCTTCTCGTGCTGCTGATTCTGCCCAGAGCCGTCTGGCTCTGCGCCTCGCTGCGTTCTTTCGCTGCGGGACGGCAGGATGTGCCGGAGAGGCCTCCTTTCTGGCTCGGAAAGATGATGGACTGGGAAGGCGTGCGCAGTGCCGGAGTCGATTGGTTCCTGATGCGCTGGCTCACTGCCCGCAATACCCTCAGCGGGTTCTGCGCGGCGGTGACGGCGGCAAAACTCATACTGATTATTTTTCAATAGGCAATGAATAAGATCGGACAGTTCTTTTATCTCGGTTGGTGGTGGTTCCGTGCGGCGCTGGGCCGCAAAAAGCCGCTTCAGAGTGTAGTTTTCATCTCTGACAGATGCAATCTCAGCTGCAAGCACTGCAGCGTCTATAACCATACGGCGCCGGTCGACAAGACCTTCGAGCAGATTCGCAAGGAACTGGAGTACTGCTATTCGCTCGGTTCCAGATTCGTGGATTTCGAGGGCGGAGAGCCTTTCATCTGGAAAGACGGGGACAAGACCGTAAACGACCTCTGCCGCCTCGCCCGCTCCATCGGCTTTTTCTCCTGCACCATCACGACCAACGCCCAGCTGCCTTTCGACGGCACCGTAGCCGACAGCATCTGGGTGTCGATGGACGGAATAGGGGAGTACCACGAGAAGGTCCGCGGACAGGGGGCTTTCACCAGACTGGAGAAGAATATCGCAACCTGCGGATGCAAGCACCTCAGTGCCAATATGGCGATAAACACCCTGAACTGCGACAGCGTGGCGGCGGCCATCGAATACGTGGCGGCGAGCCCGTATTTCAAGTGCATATCCCTTAATTTCCATACTCCGTTCCAGGGTACGGAATATCTTGAAGTCCCTCACGGGCGCAGAGTGGAACTCATCGATATGATACTCGACTACAAGAAGCGCGGCTATCCGATAATGAATTCGCGCAGCGGTCTTTCCAAGATGAAGGAGAACAAGTTCCGCAGGCGCTGCTGGATGACCAATTTCGTGTTTACCGACGGGACGAAGAAAGACCGGTGCATCGGCGAAGAGATGGGAATCTGCGACAAATGCGGTTTCTGTATGGCGGGCGAGGAGTCTTCAGTCGTGGAATTGAGGCCGGACACCATACTTGCCGGTCTGAAACTCAGAGTCTGAAACATTTAACCCCGAGCCGCCGGGCAATTGATGTGCAAATACTTGCCGAAAGTGTTCGCGTTTTGAATTTTTATGGATACCTTTGCCGCCCGAAAAATTAGTTGGTAAAAGAGTATAACACATGAAAAAGTTCATTATGATGCTGGCAGCTTTGGTCTGCCTCACAAGTTGTATGACAAGCGACGAGGATGCCGTCTATTCCCTCAAGCTCACCTGGACAGAAGGAAGCAAGACTTTCTTCAACGTTTCCACAGCCGTTCAGCAGGCTTATAATCAGATCGATTCCAAAATCGATGTTTACAGTAAGGAATATACCAAAGAAAACTGGGTCGAGAGTATCCACAACGGCAAATTCTCCAAGGCTGACAAGAACGCAAGATCTCTCTACAATACGGCCGCAAGCGCACTGGATAATCTTCAGAACGAGTGCGACGCCATCGTGAAGAACATCCCTGCAGGCTCTACAGGGTCTTTCGTGTTCGGCGAGAAACTGGTCCTCTCCAGATTCAATGACGCAAAGGACAATGTCCTCGAAGAAAAGAGCTTCAGAGTATCGTACGGTGAGTAATATCTGACGCGGGAACTCTCCGGGTTCCACGTGTGAAAATTGGTCGCGGATGTCCGGGTGGACATCCGCGGCCTTTTTGCGTTGTCCGCGCCTGCGCGCGGGATTATTCTATTCTGAGCAGTTCGTCGGCGCTGGCCATTACCGCTTCGCGGTGCGAGATGAAGATGACGGTGAGTTTCTGCCCGTTCCCGCCCGTGATGGCGCTGCGCAGGTTCGAGATGAGCCGGGACTCGGTCTCGGGGTCGAGCGAGGATGTGGACTCGTCCAGCAGGAGGATTCCGCCGCGGTGAAGCAGTGCGCGGGCGATGGCGATGCGCTGGCACTGGCCCTCGCTGAGTCCGCTGCCTGACTCTCCGCATATGCTGTCCCAGCCGTCCGGAAGATCGAAAACGAAGTCTGCCGCTGCAGTGTGCAGAGCCTCGCGCATACGCTCGTCGGTGGCCGAGGCGTCGCCGAGCAGGAGATTCTCCCTGATCGTGCCGCTCATCAGGGTGTTGCCTTGCGGAACGTAGCGGAAGTTGCCTCGCGATGGCTTCGATGCCTTGCAGGAAGAAGATGAATCATAGATGCTTACGCTTCCTCTCTGAGGCTTGAGAAGACCGAGCATCAGCCTTACTGTCGTGCTTTTGCCTACTCCCGTCGGCCCTGCTATCACCGTCAGGCTGCCCGGCTTGAAGTCGTGCGAGAAGTTTTTGAGCACTTCGGGACCCTGCTCCGAGTAGCGGAAGCTGACTCCCTCGAACCTGACCCCTGCGGCTCCGTCTGCAGTCCATTCCTCCCCGTCCTCTTCGGCAGGCAGGGCTTCGATTTCCATCAGGCGTTCGATGGAGGTCAATGCGTGGATGAATGCCGGCAGCTCGCGCGCGAGGTCGGCGATAGGACGCTGAACCTGGCCTACAAGCTGCAGGAAAGCGGTCATCATACCGAAACTTACGCTTCCGTTCCTGATGCCGAAGATGCCCCAGAGGAAGGCGGAAGCATAGCCTCCGGTGAATCCGAGAGACATGAAGCCGCGCGCTACGGCGTTGCAGTTGATGCGGCTGACGGTTTTGCCCTTAAGTCTTTCCTGGGCATTGCCGAGCATTGACATCACTCTCGCGACCCCGATCAGAGTCAGGGTCACCACGCGGTTCTGCAGGTTTTCCTGGATGAGCTGCTGGATATCGCTGTCGAGAGTCCTTATGTCATTTGTCAATCCTCTGAGCTTGAAAAAGAAAAGACGCGACCCCACGATGGCTACGGACATCAGTATCAGAAGCACCCAGAGAAGCCCCGGCGACATCATAAGCAGATAGGCGCTGGCCGCCACCAGCTGGCAGAGCGTCACCGCGGCCGAGGGTATATGGCTGCAGAGCAGTTCCGACACGACTCTGATGTCTTCCTCGAGACGGTTTACGGCATCACCGCTGTTGAAACGCTCCCTTCCGTTCCATTCGCTGTCCAGAAGCTTTCCGAAAAGATCCGAGCGCAGCCTGTTCTGTACGGTCACAAGACTGTATTTCTCGCAGTATGAGGCTCCTATCCCGCAGAGAATCTGGGTCGTCATCACGCAGACCATAATGATGATTCTGCCTGACAGTTCCGCTTCCGATACGCCTGTGACGATATCGACAAGTTCCTTGCAGACCCAGACGAAGGAGAGGGATGCGGCGATGCGCACGAGGCCCAGAAGAATGCTGACAAGCATCCATCTTCTGGCGGGCCCGGACATCCGTCCGAGCGCCCTTATGCAGGTGCCGACGCTCTTCACCGCCTACTCCACAAGCCCTGCTGCGACCCACTTCTCCAGGAGAACGGTCGCGTCCCTGAGAGCTGTGGCCTCATCGACTTCGTACTCCCCGAGCAGCAGGTCAGTGAGGGTCTTCGCATCGAAGTCCTTGCCCTGCACGGCTTTCCAGAGGAAGGCCGCAGTGGAGTTGAGGGAAATGATCTTGTTGAAGTCGATCTGGGCGAGGCCCTCGCCGACTACCATATAATTGTCTCCGATATTGCGGAGAACAAATCCGTCTTTGATTTTCATATTTTCTTTATTTCCAAATTCTTCTGTAAACTGCAAGCAGCAGGCGTCTCACGGGGAGAAGCGCTTTCCATACCCTGGCCCTGCCCGGAGCGACCCTGCGGCCGTCTTCCTTTATTATCCATATCACCTTGCCGAGCACATCTTCCCTGCGGAAACTCTCGGTGCCTCGGACGTTGCCGTCGCCCATCATCCGGAAGCGGTCGCCGTCCCGTTCGATGATGCGGTGCATAACGAACCTGTCCGGCATCTGCACCAGAACTATATCCCCGACTTCCAGGGAGTTGTCTTTCCGGAGCACCACGCTGTCACGCTCGTTGCGGATGAAGGGAAGCATGCTGTTGCCTTTCGCACGCAGCACGACCTCCCGGCCCTCGCCGAGGAAAGCCGCGGCGCTGCCGAGCAGAATCTCGTTAGGCATCTGTATGGTTTTCATCGGCTTACCGTATTATGGCAGAGCTCGGCTGCTTCCCTGTCAGGGCGGCATTCCAGCCGGAACATCGGTACGCTGCCGACCAGCTGCACGAGGGTGGAATGGATGCCGTCGGCAGTGCCCCGGATCTCGCGGAACGCCGAGCAGGAGGAATACATCGAGGCGTAAGCCTCCACCGGTGAGAGGCGGTGTATCGAATTCTCGGGATTCTGGCTGATTCTCACTACGGCGCCGAGAGGGGCGCTCTCAGCCTTGTAGCAAGGGGTTTTGCCGCTCCACGGAGAACCGTAGATCCGGACCTCGCCGTCTATGATGCGGATGACCGGGTTGTCGTCATTGAGCAGGCGGCTCCCGGGGATATTCTCTTTCCAGAGCCGGCTGTGCGTGCTCTTGCCTGTGCCGCTCTTGCCGAGGAAAGCGTATCCTCTGCCGTCGCACACGGTTACGGAGGAGTGAATCTCCAGCGTGCCGAGCGCGGCTGTGGATATGGCGAACATCAGCATCAGGGCGTTGTCCACGGCGAAGCGGGCGGATGCCTTTCCGGACGGGAGCAGGGCCAGGGCGCCGGAGGAGAAATCCTCGGATGTGAGCAGATTCGCCACTGTCGGGAGCTCGCTCTCCGGGGCCATCTCCACCGCCCAGCCTCCGATGAAATGGCTCAGGACAAGTCTCGGATAACCCTTTTCCCGCACTTCGTAGATGGATTCAGCCTGCGGAATGTCGAGGGAATCCCTGATTTCAAGCGAACATACCGGCGCCTCGCGAGTTTCCGTCTCGAACGGCGCGTAATTCCCGCATACTTCCCAGACAGGGGAGTCGTCCGCCGCCTGAAGGGCAACGATATGGTCAGCTATGGAGTAGAACTTCTGCATATTATGTTCTGTTCAATACTTTTATGGTTCCTGTCCGGAAATAGTACCAGAAAAATCTGAGCGAATCCAGAGGGAAGATGCCGGCGTGGTGCAGGAAATCCTGCGAATTGACGATCAGCGATTCCACTTTCCTTATAAGGTAGGGGTCTTTGCTCCGGTCGCGCAGGCCTCGCTTTGTCCCGAAATTGCCCACACGCTCGATGTAACGCCAGAGTTTGCCTGTCTTTGAGCTGTATCCGGCATCGTACAGCGGGGCTTCCTCTTCCGGCAGACCGAGATAGACCACCAGGAATCCCACGAATGCCTTCCATTCGCTGAGAAGCCCCATCCGGGCGAGCCTGCTTTCGAGCAGGGCGCGGTCAATGTCACCGCAATTCGTGTGCAGCACTCTCGCCCAGTCGCAGATCTGCCTGAGACCAAGTCCGCCGCAGTAGAAATGCTGAAGCATATGGGTGAAGATGAAGAGGGCGTCGAAATCGGCTGACGGTATCCTCACCCGAGTCCCGAGGCAGTTCCAGAAGCGGCAGCCGCCTTCCCTGTGAAGCAGCGCCTGGGCGCTGTCCAGAGAGTCGTTTATCTTCTGTCCGAGACTCGTGCGGACCGTTCCGTGCAGTTCCAGCTCCACAGGGCCGAACATCGCTCCGAAGTGCAGATTGGAGAGAGTCTCACCGTTCACGCTGTCGGCTGCCGGGATGATGACGGCCTTTGCGGCTTCATACTGCTTCGGGTCAATCACCAGGTCTATGTCGCCGGGCATTCTGCCGGAAGGATGGATGTAGCACTGCGCGACGGCCTGGCCTTTGACCAGAACCGGCTGCACACCGCCGCTTTCCAGCATTGATACAAAGCGTGCGACGTGGGAGTCGATGACCGCGTTCGTTTTCTCGGTCTTTATGAGTGCGGACATCAGCTTGAGGGAGACCGCCTTCGGCACGTAGCCCGCAGGACAGGCGGAGGCTCCGTCAGTGACCAGACCGACCACGGTCTGGGACATTGCCGAATTATAGACGTTTTCCCAGTCATCTTCGCCCGGAACAGCATCCGGCAGCTCCGTAGCTTCGCCCCAGAGGCCGCTGCGCAGAAGAGCGAAGAAGAGTTTCTCCGCAGGCGTCATCCCGTTCAGTTCCGAAAGTCTGTGTGACATAGACAAAATTATGCTGTATAATCAGGCAAAAATAACTATTTTTCTTTAATTTAGCCCCCGAAAGTTATCGGCGATGGCAAAGAAACGTAAAAGTCTGTTCAGAAAGATATTGACCGTTCTTCTGGAAGCGGCCGGGGTCTTTGTTGTCTTTACCGTGCTCTGGGTGCTGGTACTCAAGTGGTTGCCCGTGACCCGCACCCCGCTGATGTACCACCAGAAACACGAATTCCGCGAGGACGGGGATTTCAGGATCCGCTGCGAGTGGCGCGACCTGGAAGACATCTCCCCGTACCTGAAGAAGGCGGTCGTCACCACCGAGGACAATCTCTTTTTCAAGCATCACGGCTTCAGCATAAACGCCATCAAGGCGGCTTATAAGGCCAATAAGGAAAAGGGCAAGGTCGTGCGCGGCGGCAGCACGATCTCCCAGCAGACCGCGAAGAACGTGTTCCTCCCGCCGAGCCGGACAATGGTCAGAAAGGCCTTCGAAGCCTATTTCACAGTGCTCATCGAGTGGATCTGGGGCAAGGAGCGCATTATGGAGGTGTATCTGAATGTGGCGGAATTCGGCAAGGGCGTCTATGGGGCGGAAGCGGCCGCCCAATATCATTTCGGCAAGCACGCCTCGCAGCTCACGCGCATCGAATCCTGCCGTCTCGCAGTCATCCTTCCGAAGCCGCGCGCCCGAAGTGCCTCGCATCCATCAAGTTACGTCCAGCAGAGGGCGGAGACCATCTCCAAGCGGCTGAATCAGATAAGCTATCCCGACTGGGTGACCAACCCCGGGAAGAAAAAAGAAAAGGTTGACTGACAAGTCAGGTTCGGAGCTCCTAATGGCACCAGGGGGTCCGGAGGATACGTCCCCCCGGTGGATAGACTTTAGCGAAGGTACTTCGCGAAAAATTCCCAGACCAGATCGCAGGTTGGAATGTACTTCTCTGACCAGCTGTGCGGCCCGTCCTTCACTTCGTAGAGCAGCACATCTGCCGCCGGACCTCCTTTCCACGCCGGCAGCCCGCGTCCGTAGCTGTGCAGCAGCACCTCCCCGGTATAAGAAGGCACCAGCGTCACCGTTTCCGTAAGGCATCTGTTCGCCGCGACTATGCGGCCTACGGCCAATGGCACATTGAAGTATGCGCCCCAGCCGCCCTCGTTGTCCGGGTCGCCCTCCCACTCTGAAGTCCTGTCTGCAGTGCCGTGCACTTCCATAAAAGGCACAGGCTTACTGTATTCAGCCTCCATACAGGTGAGTGTCAGGCCCGCGATGGACGCGATGGCCGAGAATGTCTCGGGATGGTCTGCCGCCATCATATAGCACATTTCCCCTCCGTTTGACATTCCCGTCAGGAATACATTCTTTTTGCTGAGGTCGTATTCTTTCTGTAACTTCTTGATAAGACGGCAGATGAACTTCTCATCATCTATTTTATAACCCTTCTGGACCGGATAACCCACATTCCAGCAGTTTTTCCCCTTACCGTCCTTTGCCCCCTGCGGCCAGCAAACCGCGAAGCCGAACTTGTCCGCCAGGTCGAAGAATCTCCGGCCGCCGTTAAGGGCCGTCCCGCCGTATCCGTGCAGAACCATCACAAGCGGCAGGGGAGTATTGGCCGTAGCCTCGGCCGCTGAATTGGCTGCTGTATTGGCTTGCCTTTCAGGCACATAGAGCCACGCCTCGCGCTCCAGCCCCTGGTCTTTGAGTGTCACCCTCACGCACCTTCCCTTCGCCGCCTCGATCTCCTCATTCACCGCCTTAGCGTTCACAGTCCCCGCCAAAATGGCGCACAGGCTGATTATCAATACATTTCTGAGTTTCATAATTGCCTTTATATTTGTCACAAACTTACATAAAATCTTTGGAATGCCGCCTTGAATGATTCCTTAAATTCTCATCCTCTATTTTTTATAGAAAAAATATAATATTTTTTGTATAAAAAGGAATGCTGTCTATCTATTTTTCCGGGTTCCGGAATACAAATCGGAAACTGCATCCTCAATATGGCCTTGTTTCAGAATTTCCCCGAATCGGAATTAATGAGTATATTTGCGGGATTGATTCCGGACGAAATTAATGCCCAAGATTTGGAAAAGCATAGTTCTGGCTGTGGCTGCGCTCGCGGGGAGCGGGGCCACTCTGTGTTGTGTGACCCCGGAATACGTTGATTCGCTGAGAATTGAACTCGAGTTGAGGGAGATGCCCGAAAGGATTATCTATCTTCCTTACGCTCTTGCGGACCAGGCTTCCGACCCTGACAGGGCGGGCCTGTGGGCCATTCCTGCTCTGGATGCCCTCCGCTGGTCAGGGCTTCATCCTGAAGTGTTGGTAAAAAATAATCCGGTGAATGCGGCGGAATCCCACGCCGACTCCACCGTCACGGGCACGGAAACCCCGGCGGACGCTATCACAGCCACCTCCGCAGACATCCGCACCGACCTTCATACATCCACTCTCATCGCCCTGGACCGCCTTCAGGAACTTTACGTACAGTTCGGAAGCTGGGACAGAGCCATCGTGGCCTACGCCGAGAGTCCGGCTGCGGCAGCGAGCCTGCGGGACAGCACCGGATTGGCCGAAGCCGCGATAACCAGGAGCTTGCGCGATGCGCAGAGCAAGTTCGCGCTGCTTCCTGCGCACAACGCTTTCGAGGGTCTGGAGGCTCTCGCCGAGTTGCGACGCTCCGAGCGCGAAGCGCTGCTTCAAGCTGAGGCTAATGCGCGCAAGGCCCGCCTCGACTCGCTTCGCAAGGTGCAGGCGGCGAATGTCGACAAGATTACATACACCATCCGAGGCGGAGACACATTGGGCGGAATAGCCGCCCGGTATAAAGTTAAGGTTTCGGATCTGAAACGCTGGAACGGTCTCTCGGGCGATATGATTCGAGAAGGACGCAAACTCGTGATTTACAAGCATTAACCTATGAGCCGAAGCAAGATTCTGATTTTTATGCTGGCAGTGTTCGCTCTGCTTTTCGCGCTCTGGTACGTGTTCCCGTCGAAGGGCGTGGAGGTCGGGGGGCTGAAGCTCCGTTACCCTTCGTATAAATCGTATCTCGCTGAGCTGCAAGATACTACGACAGAGGTGAACGTCGACTCCGTTTTGCTCGCTGTGCAGAAGAGTTACGAGATGCCGGAAGGCTCGCGCGACACTCTGCGCTACTATTTCGACTACATAAACGGCAACCCGAACCGCATTTCGCTGCCGGATGACGACTATACTTTCTTCGATTCGCTTTTTGTGGATGCGACGCACGCGGCGGACTCCGGGCGGACGCTCAGAATTCTGCATTACGGTGATTCCCAGCTGGAAATGGACCGCATCTCAGCCGTGCTGCGCGAGAGGCTGCAGCAGCGTTTCGGAGGCTCCGGCCCAGGAATGGTGCCTATGATCCAGCGCATTCCGACCGTTTCGCTTGCCCAGAACGCCTCCGGAAGCCTTACCCGTTACGCGATGGTCGGCGATTCGCTGACCCGCAAGGCGGAGCACAAACGCTACGGCCCGCTGACCCAGTTCACCCAGGTTTCCGGCCACGGGACCTTCAGCTTCAGCCGCACGAAAAACCGCTACAGCCAGGAGCGGGTCAAGTCAATATCAAAGGTTTCCGTACTTCTAGGACAGAATTCAGCCGGCTTTACAGCCAATATCAAATGCGACACGCTCCCTGCGATGCGCGCGCAGATCGACTCCGCAACAGACGGAGTCACGCTGCTGAACTGGGACTTGCCGTGTGACGTGGAGAGGGGCAGCATCACTTTCGAGGGCGACGCTGAAATCTACGGCGTGGCGCTTGATGACCGTCGCGGCGGCATCACGGTCGATAACGTCGCACTTCGCGGCAGCGCCGGATATATCTTCTCATCGATCAATCGCGAAGTGATGCGGGAGAGCTTCGCCAAGACCGATACCCGCCTGATTATCTTGCAGTTCGGTGGCAACGCGATGCCTGGACTCAGTTCGCGCAAAGGCATTTCGAGCTATGTCGGGAAGATTGTAATGCAGTTCGACTATTTCAAGGCGGTCGCCCCGGGCGCCCAATTGATGTTTATCGGGCCGGCCGATATGTGCAAGAGCGTGGACGGGGAACTCGTGACCTGGCCGCTGCTTTCGGATTTGAACGACTCGCTGAAAGTCAATTGTCTGAAGAACGGCGTGGCATATTGGGACACTTTCTCGGTGATGGGCGGGGCCGGTTCGATGAAGAAATGGGCGGCGCACAGCCCGGCGCTCGGCGGCCCGGACCACATCCATTTCACGCATCAGGGCGCGGTCGAGATAGGAAATGCCCTCTCGGCTTCCCTTCTGCTCTACCACGATTTCTACCGTCTCCGCCAGGAACTTTCCGATGAGAAGGTCGCACGATATATGACGCATCTGCGCGACAGTCTCTATCCGCATAAAACTCTGACGGACAGCTTGATGCTGCGTGACAGCGTATTGACGGCGCAGCCTGCTGCCGAAGAATTGATTCTGCAGGACAAAGACTCATTATGAAAAGGATAGTTCTGATATTGTCTTTGCTTTTGCTGCCGCTTCTGACAGTCCACGCCCAGACACTTCACAAGAGTGTCCCTGAGCTTGATTTCGCGAAGATTCAGGCTAACCGCATACAGTTCCGTGGCGATTCTTCTTCCTTCGAGAGGCTTTACGCGAAGATGGATTCGGTGCTCTTCCTCGGATGCAGCCACTTGAATATCATTCACATAGGAGGCTCTCACGTGCAGGCGGGAACTCTTACGAGGCGTTTGAGGAATGACCTGCTCTCGCTCCGTCCCGGGCTGGACGGCGGCCGCGGCCTGCTTTTCCCTTTCTCCGCCGCCCATACGAACAATCCTTCCAGCTTCACGACTACATACAGCGGCTTCTGGAAGGCGACGAAAAATACCGCCCGGACTCCTGATAAACGTTTGGGCCTCACAGGGATGGCGCTCTCGACAAGCGAGGACAAAGCCTATATACAGGTGACCGCCATTGCGCGCGACCCGTGGCTGAACGAGCCCAGATTCAGCTTCGATTCCGTCCGCGTACTCGGATACAGCAGCTCTGCGCGCGAACCATTGGTCGTCTGCGCGACCGATACTTTGTCCGGCCGCAAAGCGTCCAATGACTCTTCGTGGCTTTTCGCTCTTCCCGCGTTTACAGATTCAGTGAAGGTCATCACGAGAGGTTCGGGCGAATTTACTCTCACCGGACTTCAGCTTATCAGTTCCAGACCTGGAATTACAGTGTCTGAAATAGGCGTAAATGGAGCATCTTTAGGCTCTTATGCCAGATGCGCGAATCTGGAGCGGGACCTTGCTCTTCTAAGTCCCGACCTTATAATCTTCGGTATCGGAATCAATGATGCCTCCGGCCCGAATTTCTCTGAAGAAGAGTTTATAGTTAAATATAAACGCCTGATAGACAGGATACATTCTGTGGCTCCTGACTGCGCGATATTATTCTTGACCAACAATGATTCCTGCCGGCGTATCCGTAAGAAAGGCTATGTCACAAACCCCAACGGAGCGGTTGCGGAAAGGGCATTCCTCAGGCTCGGTGCAGACTGCGGAGCCGGAGTATGGGACCAGTTCGAAATAATGGGCGGCCTGGAATCGATGCGGAAATGGGAATCTGCCGGACTTGCCCAGAGGGACAAGATACATTTTACCGAAGCCGGGTACGAAGTGCTGGGCGATTTGCTTTATAACGCCCTGATGGACAGATATGTGGAACATTTGATGAAACTTGGCAAGTGATGGGATTGAAAGAAGTAGCCGTTGATTTCATAAAGAACCTGTTCTCCTTTGACCAGGCTCACCCTCTGCTTTTCACCCAGTTCTACTTCTGGGCTTTCTTCGCCCTGGTGCTGGCCTTCCTCTGCGTGTTCCGCAACAAGGTCCTGCTGCGCAACGCCTTCCTTTTCTTTGTCAGCCTCTTTTTCTACTACAAGACCAGCGGGCTTTTCCTGATTCTCTTCGGCTTTGTCATCGTATTCAACTACGCGATGGGATATGTCCTCTCTGCCATAGAGGGGAAGACGGGAAGAAAAGCAATTGTGCTTCTGAGCGTTATAGTCGATTTGTCGCTTCTCTGCTACTATAAGTACGCATATTTCATAACTGATGTCGTGAACAACCTGTTCGGGACGGAATTCATTGTCCGCGACTGGTTCGCGGCGGTAGGGAATACATTGGTCGGCTCGCCGACCTTCAGCGTGGACTCGATCTTCCTGCCGGTGGGCATCTCGTTCTTTACGTTCCAGGCGGTGAGCTACGTGGTCGACGTCTCGCGGCGCACGATTCCGCCGATATGCAACTTTCTGGATTTCGGCTTCTACCTGAGCTTTTTCCCTCAGCTGGTCGCCGGACCTATCGTGCGCGCGAAGGAGTTTATGCCGCAGCTGCACCGGCCTTTCTTCCTCGGACGGCGGCAGTTCGGCATCGCGGTGTTCTGGATCCTGAACGGTCTGGCGAAGAAGCTGATACTCAGCGACTACCTCGCCGTGAACTTCTGTGACCGTGTCTTCGAGAATCCGCTTCTATACACTGGCTTTGAGAACCTTACGGCGCTGTTCTGCTACTCCCTGCAGGTCTATGCGGACTTCTCCGGCTACACTGATATCGCCACGGGCGTCGCTATGCTGATGGGCTTCTATCTGCCGAAGAACTTCAACTCTCCTTATAAGGCGCGCAACCCGAGCGAGTTCTGGAAACGCTGGCACATTTCGCTTTCCAAGTGGCTGCAGGACTACCTCTACATTCCGCTCGGAGGCAACCGCAACGGCACTTTCGGCTCCTATGCCATCATCCTCGGCATCGCATTCCTCGCTTCGGCGCTCGCCAAGAACTGGTGGGTGTTCGGCGTGGTATTTGTGCTCGCTCTCGTGCTGGCGCTGCTTATCGCCTTCTGCAAGAAGTTCCGCAAAGAGCTAATCGCGGACATCAACCGTATGGACACGATGCTGCTCGGAGGTCTGTGGCACGGGGCCAGCTGGAACTTTATGATCTGGGGCGGACTGAACGGTCTGGGAATGCTGATCTACCGCTTCTGGAAGAGCTGCAACGTGTATTTCAGGACTCTGATTATCGGACTCATCTGCCTGATATTCTATGGCTTGAAGACATATTACGGGGCTTCGGTGTTCAATATGTTCTTCATCTGGACGCTGATAATCTTCGCCGGGGCGCTCGTTCGGATGCTGTATCATCTCTGTCATTTCAAGGCCGCGTTCTCCTGGCTTGAGACGGCCTGGGCGGTGCTTATGACCTTCATTTTCATCACTTTCACGCGTCTGTTCTTCCGCAGCGGCTCGAATCTGGATCCGGCCGAGGCTAACGAACAGGCGTGGAACACCGCGAAGAATATGGTGGAGCGCATAGGAGGGGAGTGGGACCTGTCGCTCATTCCGCAGATGGTGCAGCAGCACCTCGGGATTCTGCTGGTGTTCGCGGCCGGTATGCTGATCCACTGGCTGCCGGAGCGCTTCAAGCGCCGCTACCGCATCTGGTTCGCAAGTATGCCGCTCCCTCTGATGGTCCTCGCCTGCGTCCTCGCAGTCTTCATCATCTGCCAGTTCGTCACCTCCGACCTGCAGACGTTTATATATTTCCAGTTCTAGGCGCAGCTCTTCACTGGAACACCGGCAAATCTGCAGGTGTTGAAAATATACGAACATTTTTTACGGGAAACTATCCTTGAAAAGATTCTCAGTGGGAGCTGGCTGACTTCGAGAAATTTACGAGAAGGACGCCGCCGAGGACGGCGAGGGTCGCGAGGATTTTGGACCAGGTGAGGGTGTCCATACCGATGATGATGCTTATCGTGATGGCGATGAGCGGCTGCAGATAGGAGTACATACTGACGAGTGTCGGCCGTATGCATTTCTGCCCCAATGGAATAAGGAAATATGAAATGAATGTCGCGCAGATGATGAGAAAACCGAGTTCAAAGACGAAGCTGCCGCTGACCTGAGATAAGTCGAAAGCGATGATTTCTTTCGCCGAGAACGGTACGGACATCAGGAATGCGAAAAGGAATATCCATTTCATGAAAGTGACTACGGAATAGCGCGAAATCAGCGGACGGAAGATGCCGAGATAAAGCGCGAACCCCAGACCGTTCAGTATGGCGAGCACATAGCCCCAGACGGAAGAGGTTTCCGGACCCGAGGATGAAGTCTTGCTGGTCAGAATCAGGAATACAATGCCGCAGAAACTTAGCAGTACGCCGGAGACTTTCTTGCCGGTGATGGGTTCCTTGAGAGCTATGGCGGCGATGATCATCGTAAAGATCGGGGTCACGGAACTCACAACCGACCAGCCCATCGGAGTGATGATGGGGCTTGCGGTGAGAAAGGTCATCTGGGTGAGGAAAAAACCGAGCAGAGAGGCCAGGAGTATCTTGGGATAGTCTGTACGGGCGACTTTTTCAGCGGGACGGCACAGAGAGATAATCCAGAACAGCAGACCGGCGCCCAGTGAACGAAGGCAGAAAATTGCAATCGGAGAGATAAGGTGTCCCGAGGTCAAGTCCTTGGTGGTGATGATATTGACTCCGAAAATGGCGTAAGCCACGAAACAGGCGAGATGCCCGATCAGTACTTTTCTATCCTTCATATACATTCTTAAGCCGCGCCTCAAAAAAGGCCGGCAAATATAGCAAGATGTTTTGGAACATTAGTAACTTTGCGCCCCGAAAAACGATACTGATATGCAATGGTTGTGGACAATACTTCTGCTGATAGGTTCTAACATCTGTATGACGATAGCCTGGTACGGTCATCTGAAACTGCAGGAGATGCACATCTCGGACTCCTGGCCGCTGATTGCCGTGATTCTCTTCTCCTGGGGCATCGCATTCTTCGAATACTGCCTGCAGGTCCCTGCGAACCGCATCGGCTCGAACATAAACGGCGGTCCGTTCTCCCTGATGCAACTCAAAGTCATTCAGGAGGTTGCATCGCTTACTGTATTCACAGTCCTTGTAATGGTATTCTTCAAGGGCGAAGCCCTTCACTGGAATCACATTGCCGCTTTCATCTGCCTCATAATGGCAGTCTTCTTCGTCTTCCTGAAGTAAGCAATTCTGCACCCTGTCCGGGACGCCTGCCAAAGTTTCCTTTTTTTTAGGAAAGAAAGGCGAATTGTTTCCTAAATTTTAGGAAACTTTGTATATTTGCCCAAAATCAGTGTTATATGAAGGACATTATCAAATCACTTATATCTCTAAAACAGAATAATATACCAACGGATTTCATAGAACGTGAGCTCAGGCTGCCCACGGATTCCGGTAAAATTGTCGCCGTGATAGGCGGCAGACGGTGTGGAAAGTCCACACTGATGGAACTTGCGATAAACGAACTGCTGGCATCAGGAATAGAAAAAGAAGCCATAGTTTGGATCGGCTTCGATGATGAACGTCTCAACGGGATGACAATAAATGATTTCGACTTGATTCTCAGCGCTTGTCGTGAGATGTTCCCCGAACGTAAAATCAGGGATACATACTTTTTCTTCGATGAAATACAGAGGATAGACGGTTGGGAACTTTTTATAATGAGGCTATACAAGTCTTACACTAAGCATATATTCCTCAGCGGCAGCAACTCGGAGATGCTTTCATCTGAAATCGCGACCGAACTCCGCGGATGGCCGCTTGAGTACAGAGAGTACCCTCTGTCATTCAGAGAATATTGCCGCTTCGCCGGAGTGAAGACAGATTCTTTCCTTGAAGAAGATATGGCGAGGCTGGTGACTGCGTTCAATACATATAACTTGGAAGGCGGTTACCCGGAAGTCACTCTCCAGAATGACCGTTCCATAAAGACGAAGATACTGCAAGGATATTTCAACACGATGATATTTCAGGATCTGATGGAGCGTTACCATCTGACTAATCCGGAACGGATCAAGTATGTCCTGAAACGCCTGATGGCTGGGATATCCAAGCCTGCATCGATAAACGCCATATATAATGACATAAAGTCCCAGGGACTGAAGGTGTCCAAGGATGATCTCTACGACATTGCAGACAAAGCCTGCAGCATATTCCTGCTTTTCAAAGTGCAGAAATTTGACAAGTCGCTCGCGAAAGAGAACAATTCTCTCCCGAAATATTACTGCATAGATGGCGGTCTGAGGCAGAACCTGCTCAAGCCGACAAGCGAAGACAACGGCAAACTCCTTGAGAACGCCGTGTTCCTTCATCTTAACAGGAACCTCTCAGATGATGGAAAAATCAGCTATCATATGAATGATGGCAAAGGAATCCGAAGAACGGAGTGCGACTTCGTTGTTCAAGAACGGGATGAGGTATCTTCGCTCGTTCAGGCGTGCTGGGATATGAACGAAGCGACACGCGAGAGGGAAATTGAAGGAATTGTCAATGCATCGGAAGAAACCGGATGCACTGAAATGACCATAGTTACATACGACCACGAAGAAATCATAACCACCGACCGTGGTATCATCAATGTTGTCCCTGCCTGGAAATGGTTTCTGCGCAATGGATAGAGCGATCTGCAGCCGCTTATCGCCATCACGATAAGCATCATCATCGGAATGGATACCCTCACCTGGTCCAAGATTCTCGCGACTCTCGCCGTCCTCGGCGGTGTCCTCCTCGTAAACTTCTCGAAATCAGCATCTTCGCGCTGAGGCTTTTTTCAGGCGGGCTCCCGATAGAATTTCTTTACATCTTTTCAACACCTGCAGATTTGCAGGTGTAATCTAATGAAGACGTATTATCCTTGTGATTCAAAGATAAAAGCTCTGTTTTAAGCTCAGAGTATAAATCCACGGGGCTCAGATGCCAGTACTTGGTGCTTTCGGTCGAGAGCTTCTTATAGAGTCCTGAGTGGTAGATGCGGTCCAGACTCTGTTTGAGAGTGAGACCGTAATCTTCACGCAGATACTCCGTCAGCCACATCACCTTCCCCGGGATAAGAAGATGCAGATTGCTTTGATTTATTCCTTCCATATCACAATTCAATTTTTGTGGCTTCCACAAAGCGTAAGGCAGTCAGAGCCTTATCGGTATGGAACAGATATTGGTCCACCAGCTTGTAGGTCTTGAGCTCACGGATAAGGGTTTCAAGGCTGATGACTCCTGACTCATAAAGCCCGAATTGAAGATAGACTCTGTCATTGGCTACCGGACCATATACTATGTCATAGTCATGGGTGAAGCCGTTTTGCGTTCTGTTTGCCATCACAAACTCCGCCCACTCCTCATTCGGTTCCGAAAACAGGAGGCTTTTTAACTCAGAAAGAATATTTTCATCTAATTCATAGATATTTACATAACCGTGTGAGGCACTGTTTTCATTCATGCGCCTTACTACCCACTCTCCGGATTGTTTCTCAGAGGTGGTGGTATAGAATCCACTGCCGTAATCGAGTTTGCGATTGGGCTTGAGTATCCCGGGATGGTCCACTATTTCCAGACTTCCGTGATATACCTTCATGATTCCTTTGTCTTTCTTATTCCGATATACTCATCAATTTCTGCAATCAGCCATTGACGCCCTTGTGTGTGGAGCGGTTCATAACATCGGCAGAGATAATCGGTCACGCCGTAACGGTCGAACAAGTCCAGAACCTGTTCTCCCGTCATTCCCTTTGCAGCACCATATTCCTCAATGCAGAATGAGACGAATAGTGCTATGTCATTATCTTTTCTGTCCATTGCTTTGGCAATGTGGTTGTAAACCACAATTAGACAAAAATAAAACAAATTCTTCGAATATCGGCATAATCAATCTCTTTAAGGAGAGAATTATTTAAACGTTATTGTCTGCAGATTTGCAGGTGTCTTGCACTGAATAAAAATACTCAATGCACTGAACAAAATGTAACTGAATATATAAAAGAGCTGCGTATCAAGCCATTATGACACTTGCTGCGCTAAAGGAACGCTCCGCGGTGCGTGGAGGCGCGGCGGTTTTCGAGGATAGTGGGCATAAAGCGCACCAGCTGAGGAAGATAGCAGAGCATCGTCCAGGAGAGGCGCCGCAGCGCCATTCCGATAATGCGCAGACATTCAGCCATTAGGCGAAGCCGCAGATGATGACGCCCGGGGTCGCTGAGCCTCGCTACGCACCCCAGGTACTTCCCCCGCATCTGCGTCGCCCGGCTGCTTACCCTCTGGGCGCGGTCGTGCACAGCCTTCGCCGCAGGAACCACGCCGGTCCTGAAGGCCCAATACCTTGCCCGGTCGATATAATTGTCATCCTCCCCGTACTGCGCGAAAGTAGGCGAAAACCCGCCCACGGCCTCCAGACATTCGCGGCTTATCAGCCAATGCGCCGCCATCACGAACTTCACCGGAACCACTTCGGCATCAAAAGAAGATACTCCATCGTCACCGAAGATCGACCCTGAGTCAGAACCTGCCCCCGACCCGGACCCCGAAACGGCCGCGACCGCCTTCCCGCAATGCTTGGAGAAAAGCTTGTCCTGCGTCTTCCAGTCAGCCTGAAGCTGCAACGGACTCAGAATCCCGTACCCCGGATGGCTACCTGCCGCCGCGATCAGCTTCCCGAAACAGTCCTCCGCCACCCAGGCATCCTGATTCAGAAGATACACATACTCATACCCGCGCCCCAAAGCATAACGAAGCCCCACATTGTTCCCCGCTCCGAAACCGCAGTTCGATTCGCTCCGTTTAACGGTCAGATTATCAGAGCGATGCTCCTCCAGCCAGGCGAGAGTCCCGTCCGTCGAACCGTTGTCCACCACGAAAACATCGCAAGGCACGGAAGAAGCAGCGAGCGAGGCGAAACACCGCTCAATCCAACGCATCGCATTGTAAGTCACTATTATAACCAGCAGCCGATTCATTTCCCAGCCAGAATTTCCTTATAGTAATCCTCGACCTGCCGCGCGCAGCGCCGGGCCCCGTAATTATCCACGACCACTTTTCTCGCGGCCGCGTGCATCGCGTCCAATTTCTTCTCTCCCAAGCCGTTGGCGACTTCGCTCATCTTAAGTGCAAGTTCCCCGGCGAGTTTGGAACTCTTCACAGTCGTGTCCGCGCCGAAGCGAATGCCGATCTCGCGTCCGGTCTGCCGCAGACCGTTGTCGAACTGCTCTCTGGTGCCGGCCGTGTCACGGCCAATCACGGTACATCCCTGCAGCATAGCCTCCGCCGTCGTGAAGCCGAAAGCTTCGTACCGGCTCGGCACCACCGTCGCAGCAGATCCGCGCATAAGCTCCTTCACCCTGTCGCTCTGCCCGAGGAACTTCACGCTGCCCTTCGGCAAAGTCCTGCGACAGAAGAGTTTCCACCTTAATGCATAGAATCCGCACGGTCGTCCTGCGACGACCAATTTCCACCCTTCATTTTCCGCAATGAACTTCCTGAAAGCCCTCGCGAGCACATCGAACCCCTTTGCTTTCTCGATTCTTGCGGCATAAAGGAAATACTTTTCCTGCACTTCAGGCTTTTCCTCAGCCTTTATGAGTTTCTGCCCTTCGGGAACGAAGTCTCCTTCATCGAACACTCCGTCGTAAATGACTCTGTCGCTGAGGCGGAGATTGAAATGATTGAAAATGTCAGCGGTGATGGCAATGCAGTGATTCCACTCTCCGTGTATCATTTCTCTGAATTTCTCCTGAGACGGATAGAACTTCATCTTGAAGTCAAGGTCTTGATATTCACGAAGATGCCATACGTGCGGGATGCCTCTCAGGCGGCAAACTTCAGCCGCGAAATCCATAGGACCCACATTCGTGTGCACGATGTCGGGTTTGAAGCAGTCCAGGACATAGCCAACGTAACTCAGCAGCAGGTCCCTGTTCTGAAGCTTTTCCAGACGCCTGCGTCTTTTGAAGGGATTTATGCAGCGGGGATATATGCTCAGGCCGTATTTCTGCTCGGTAAACATCTGTATTTCAGCAGCCTTCAGTTTCTTCTGCATAGGCCCCTTCGCGTCGGGAAGCATTACGGCGCACTCGTGCCCGAGGTCCTTGAGCGCCAGAACCAGATGCAGAAGGGCCGCCGGAGCACCGCTCAACTGGGATGAATTCGATATAAAAAGTATCTTCATATTAAAGAATCGTATTCCGATTTAAAAATCATATGTTTTTTAATATAAACTCCCTTGAAGGTCCGGCTATTTCGGAAAGTCTGGAATCGACGGCCTGCCAGTCGATTGCCGCATTGGCCGCATCGGCGGCCGACTTTATGACGCTGTCAGCGGATGACCCGAATCCTGAGGCAGGGGAGTGGACGGAGGAGACGGAGCGTGCCTCTGGCACTGGGTATCCGGCGGACCGGGCGGACCCTGTGGACCCGGCAGACCGGGCGGGGAGGCTGATGCTGCGGGACTGAAGGCCAATTTGCTGCAGCAGTCCGGCGATGCGGGAGTCTCTTCCGTCGCCGAGGCTCAGCGCCAGGAACTGCTTGTGCATCAGCACGCTGAAGGCGCAGCCGTGGAAGGATGTAGTGAGCACGAACTTCGCTCCGAGCAGCAGCGCAAGGAAGTCCTCTGGTGAAGCCGCCGCCACCTCCGGGGAGTTCTCATCCTCGGCTTTGGCGGAAAGAATGATAAGACGCAGGCCCCTGGCAGCGCTAAGACGTTGCGCCATCTCAAGACCGGCTGCTGATTTACGAACCTGATAATAAAGAAGATAGTCTCCAAGTCCCTCGCAGATGCGCGAAGTCGCGGCGAGGCTCTTCCAGAGTCTGACGTCAGTGAGCAGCACCGGATCGCAGCATTGGCAGGCATCCTGACGCAGCCCCCTGACCCTCTCCAAAGCCGTCCCTTCACGCAGGCTGACTGCTCCGAAGCGCTCCAGCGCCTCACGAAGCTGCTCATCATTAAGCAGTTGCAGCCCGTTCTCGATACTGACCGCATAGGAAACCAGACGCTTCCCCTCCAGAGCCTGACCCCAATACCATCTGTCCATCTTCCCGTCAGTCAGGACCGGATTCCAGACCTGGTCGCTTCCGACCACGACAGTATCGCAGCTGCCGGGTTCCATAAGGCGAAGCTGCTTCTGAACGAAATCCTCCATCGCGGCGAAACGCCTGCGACGGCTTCCCAGCACTTGGAGTTCCCGGCGGGTCTTGCGAAGGAATTTGCCTGGCGTGCGTCCCCAGAAGCGTTTGATATCGACCACTTTATAGCCTTTGGCAATGCTTCGCGGGCGGTAATCCAGAACTCCGGCCTCGAAGCCCATAGCCCACAATGTCTGCTGAAGCGCATAGCACTGCAGCACCGCTCCGTAATTCCTTGCGAAGTGGAAAGTCAGAATCCCGACACGGGTATGTTGTACAGCACTATCCTGCATTGTCTTTTTTCAATATCTTTCTCAAGCGTTTTCGCAAATATAGATAGAATCTTCGGCCCGCGGTGCGCAGATTCCTGTCGCCGTACCTGCGAAGCAGTTTTTTCATCGGCGTTCCGCCAATGAAAGCCTGCCCGAATGCCCCGCTTGACACTCCCGGAACGAGTCTTTCCCGCAGAGGCCTCTGGAGGCAGGTGTTTATGTCTACCGGTCTGGTATTCAGCAGCTCAGAGGCATCGTCGAGCAGCCGTAGCCCCTTTTGCGTCCCCACAAGCAGCAGCGAATACCCGCGGTCATCTGCATTGAGCGCCGGGTCGGTCTTTTCCCAGCCCCAGAAGTCCGCGAGGGTGATGTCGCCGCAGCGCTCCACAGTGTTGAACGGACAGCGGGCGCAGCTCGGCCGCATTATCAGATGCTTATAGTATATGTCTGTAAATGAACGGGATATTCTTACGCTTCCGTCCCCGAAGGTAAAGCTTTCCCTGTGGTCCTTCCATCCGAAACGTCCCTTGTCCCGGAAATCAGCCTTCACGATCTTCCGCCCCCGCGCGATATAGTCCAGATACCTGTCCCAGAAAGCCGGGGAACCCACTCCGTGGCAGACAAAGTCCACCAGCGTCAGCTTTTCCTGAAGCGGGGCGGGAATGAATGAGCGCAGGGCATTGCATTGGCACGGAGTGCCGCTGAAAACGACCTCGCGACCGCTGCCCAGCTCTTTCCGGAGCTGCAGGAATGCTTCCCGGGTCCGGCTCTGGATGTATTTGCTGCCGCGGAAAGCATCCCGCGCAGCAGCGCTCGCCGCCGCCCGGTGTTCCACCCGCCTGCAGTCTTCACTCAGGGCCGCCCCGAACACCGTTCCGCCCCTTGAGAGCACGGCGTCGGTGAGCGCGGGAAATGCCGCGCCGCTGCGGCTCCGCATAACTTCGCCCATATCCCTGTGTCGCGCCGCGATCACCTGCAGCGGTCTGTGCAGCTCCACCGCGGCCGTCGGGGTATCGCTTCCTTTCAGCGAACCTCCGTTTTCAGCCCCCGCGCCTCCCTCGGACATCTCGACCGCCTTGCGGAATCCGCACACTTTCTCGCACAGTCCGCACTCCACGCAGAGACTCTCATCCACGCTCGGGTACTCGAATCCCAGAGCGTCGCGCTCCATTTTTACGGCGCCCCTCGGACAAACGTCCGCGCAAGCCCCGCAGCCGCAGCAAAGTCCTCTGTCACTTGTATTTATCATCCTCTCATCCTCCTTGCCAGCCGGCTTTTCAAGAATTCTCTTTCATCTTTCTGAAGCCCGGCCACCCAGATGCAGACTCCTGTCCAGATGATAATAATTCCGCAGCTTAAGAAAAGTCCTCCCCAGCCGCCCGGCATAGCCTTCTGAACGAAAATCATCGGGACCGCCGACATAGCGCTGACTGCCAGCACCCTGAGATAGACTTGCAGCAGATATTCCTTCGTATTCAGCCCCACCATCCCGCGCAGCAGCGCCAGACGGGCGAAAAGGCAGACCTGCGAGAGTACTGTCGCTACCGCCGTAACGGTTTCAGGAGCCCATCCCCGGGCGAGAAGCACCCAGCTCAGAGGCAGGTTCAGAAGCTGAAGGCCGCCCACAATGAGCTGATAATCACGTATGTTGCCCCCTGCGAGGGCCGCCGTCACCAGCGGGTGCGAAAGCGCCTCAGTGGCGGCGAAAATAATCACAAGCTGCGAGAACAGGGCGGTATGGGGCGGCACGTCCTTAAGCCAGAAATCCAGCAGGAAATCGATGTTGAAAATCACCGGGAGCCCCAGCAGAAGCATCAGAAGGAATGAAAGCCTTGCGCCCCTGTTCACCAGCATCATCATATAGTCCTTGTCCCCCGAAGCGTAGGACTTGATTATCTGGGGATTGATGGCAGTCATAAAGTTGCTCACGAAGCCCTGAACCGCTCCGCAGAGCTGCTGGGCCTGGGCGCGGGCCGCATTGACCGCAGGTCCGTGGAAGAAATTCAGGAGCAGCGTGCCGCCGTAGTCGCGCAGGACCGCCGAAGACGATCCGATGAAATTCCATCCGGCGAATGACGCCATCTTTTTCAGCAGGGCTCCGTCGTAGTGCAGCCGGACCTTGCATTCGCTGAAATGTCTGCGGCAATACACTCCGTATGTGACTCTTACGAGCACAGCCACAAGGCACATCAGTCCCGCGTACAGGATCAGCCTGTCGCCTGCGCTGTGCGCTATGAGCAGGGCCACCGCGAGTTTCGCGACTGCCTCTCCGATGCCGATTCCGGCGAATATCTTCATCCGCTCGTGGGCTATGATGGCTGCGTTGTACGGAACGCTCACGAGATTTATCGCGAAAGTCAGAATCGAGAACTGCAGCACCCATTGGACGGCCGGAAGCCGGCCGGCGGGGATTACAAGATAAGTCGAGCAGTACCACGGGCCGAGCGCTTCGGCTCCGGCGATGATGCACAGCGCTAGCAGCAGCTGGATGGTGACGGCCGCGGAGAACACTTCTGCCGGGCGTCCCTGCTCGCCGCGGCCGAGCTCGAAGGTCAGGAAACGGTTTATCGCCGAGCTCAGCGAGCCGGAAATGACCGTGAACATCGCCACGAACCCTCCGACAGCGCTGTAGACTCCGCTGTCTTCGAAGCCCAGAGCGTCGAGCACCACGCGCGAGGTGTACAGCCCGATGAGCATAGTCAGCAGCATCCTGCCGTAGAGCAGGAGGGTGTTGCGCGCTATGCGCCTGCTGTCGGAATTATGTGCTGCGTCCATACAATCCACAAATATAGGAAAATTTCTGCCAAATTGTCAGATATGAGCGCAGGCAATATCTTTGTATTAACGGAAGAAATTCATTATCTTTGTCCGATTGTGCGGTTTACGCAAAAAACAAAAAAGAAAAATTATGGCATTAGCAGACGTAATAGGAAAAATTTTCGGCTCCAAGGCAGAGCGCGACATGAAGGCCGTCAAACCTCTTCTCGCAAAGGTACTTGCTGAGTATGAGGTGATTGACAAGCTCTCTAACGATGAGCTCCGCGCCGCTTCCGCATCCCTCAGAGAGTATCTTCGCGAGACTGAGGCTCCTTTCGAGGAGAGAATCGCGAAAATCAGGGAGGATCTCGAGGGTGACATTCCCGTTTCCGAGAAGGAAAAACTGGCTACAGAGTCGGACAAACTCGTGAAAGAAGAGGACGAAGCCATCGAGAAGGCATTGGACGAAGTCCTGCCGAAAGCATTCTCGATTATGAAGTCCACCGCGCGCCGCTTCGCGGAGAACGAGTCGATCAGAGTGACCGCCACGCAGTTCGACCGCGACCTGAGCATTGGCCACGACTTTGTGGAGATCGACGGCGAACAGGCCATTTACCACAACCACTGGAAGGCCGGCGGCAACGAAATCACCTGGGATATGGTGCATTACAATGTCCAGCTCATCGGAGGTATCATTCTGCATCAGGGCAAGATCGCCGAGATGGCGACCGGCGAAGGAAAGACTCTCGTGGCGACGCTTCCTGTATTCCTGAACGCCCTCGCGGGCAAGGGAGTGCACGTCGTCACCGTGAACGACTACCTCTCCAAGCGTGACTCGGAGTGGATGGGCCCTCTGTATATGTTCCACGGCCTTTCCGTGGACTGCATCGACAAGCACGAGCCCAACAGCGACAAGCGCAAGCGCGCCTATGACTGCGACATCACCTTCGGTACGAACAACGAATTCGGTTTCGACTATCTGCGTGACAATATGGCTATGCACTCCACCGACCTCGTGCAGCGCAAGCATCACTACGCCATCGTGGATGAGGTCGATTCCGTCCTCATCGATGACGCCAGAACCCCTCTCATCATTTCCGGTCCTACCGCGAAAACTTCTGACGATGACCAGTTTATGGAGTTCAGGCCTTATGTGGAGAGGATTTACAACAGCCAGCGCGCCCTCGTGAACGAGATTCTGAACGCCGCTAAGAAGAAGATTGCGGCCGGAGACGCTTCGGCCGACAACTGTATCGACAACAAGGAAGACGGCGGCGCGACCCTGCTGTACCGCGCATTCAAGGCCCTTCCGCGTTACCAGCCGCTCATCAAGTACCTCAGCGAGCCGGGCATCAAGGTGATTCTGCAGAAAGCCGAGAATTACTATATGCAGGACAACGAGAAGGAGATGTACAAGGTCACCGACCCGCTCTTCTTCGTGATAAACGAGAAGCAGAATTCCGTCGAGATGACCGACAAGGGTCACGACATCCTCGCGCGGAGCGTGAACGACGACAACTTCTTCGTGCTCCCGGATGTCGGATCGCAGGTTGCGGAGATTGAGAAAGAGGACCTTACGGCTCTGCAGAAGCAGGAGAAGAAGGACGCGCTGATGGCGGACTTCGCCTTGAAGAGCGAGCGTATCCATACCGTGAACCAGCTCCTGAAGGCCTACGCGATGTTCACCAAGGACATAGACTATGTCATCGTGGACAACAAGGTGAAGATTGTGGACGAGAGTACCGGCCGTATAATGGAAGGCCGCCGCTGGTCCGACGGTCTGCACCAGGCCGTGGAGGCGAAGGAGAACGTCAAGGTCGAGGCCGCGACCCAGACATTCGCGACCATCACCCTGCAGAATTACTTCAGAATGTATCACAAGCTCGCCGGCATGACCGGTACAGCCGAGACCGAAGCGGGCGAGTTCTGGAGCATCTACAAGCTTGACGTAGTGGTAATTCCGACTAACAGGCCGGTCATCCGCGATGACCAGAACGACCTGATATACAAGACCAAGAAAGCCAAGTACGCGGCAGTCATCGACCGCATCACCGAGCTGACCAAGGCCGGGCGTCCGGTGCTCGTCGGCACGACCGACGTCGAGACCTCCGAGCTGCTCAGCCGAATGCTCAGGATGCGCGGCATCCGCCACAACGTGCTGAATGCCAAGGAGCACGCACGCGAAGCCGAGATCGTCGCACAGGCGGGTCAGACTTCCGCGGTCACTATCGCGACCAATATGGCCGGCCGCGGTACCGATATCAAGCTTTCTCCTGAGGTGAAGGCTGCCGGCGGTCTCGCCATCCTCGGTACCGAGAGGCACGATTCCCGCCGTGTGGACCGTCAGCTTCGCGGACGTGCCGGACGTCAGGGCGACCCGGGCAGTTCCACCTTCTACATCTCCCTGGAGGACAAGCTTATGCGCCTCTTCGGTTCCGAGAAGATTGCAGGTATGGTCGATAAGCTCAATATGCCTGACAATGAGGCCCTTGAGAGTAAGTACTTGTCGAGCGCCATCGAGCGTGCCCAGAGGAAGGTCGAGGAGAACAACTTCGGTATCCGAAAGCGCCTTCTCGAGTACGACGACGTGATGAACTATCAGAGAGAGGCCATCTATTCCCGCCGCCGCAACGCCATCTCGGGTGAACGTATCGAAATCGATATCCAGAATATGATGACGGACTCCGCCTCCCTTATCGTGGAGCAGTCCGAGGGTATGCCTTACGAGGATTTCGCCGAGATGATGATGGCCAAATTCTCCATCGACCTGGATTTCGACAAGGCATATTACGAGAAGGCCAAGTCCGACGAACTTGTGAACAAGATCTGCCAGCATATGATGGAGGTTTACAACCGCCGTATGGAGGCTCTCCAGACCAAGATCAATCCTATCATCAAGCAGGTCTACGAGAACCAGGGCCAGATGTATCAGAACATCGCCCTCCCTATCTCCGACGGCCGCAAGGTCCTGAACCTCTCCGTAAACCTCAAGAAAGCCTACGAGACTGAATCAAAGGAAGTTGCAAAGCGCCTCAGTCAGGTAATCGTCCTCTATCAGATAGATGAGCACTGGAAGGAGCACCTTCGCGAGATGGATGATCTGAAGCAGAGTGTCCAGAACGCTTCCTACGAGCAGAAAGACCCTCTCGTGGTCTATAAGCTCGAGGCCTACAACCTCTTCGCCGCAATGCTGGAGGCTCTGAATCAGGATGTTCTCTCCTTTCTTCTCAGGGCGTTCATCCCTCTTCAGGACCGTCCGCAGCCTGCCCGTCCGGCACCGGCTCCGCGCCGCAACGATATGAGCCAGATGCGCACCGAGCACGGCCCGCTCACCACAAACGGCGAGCAGAAGTCCAATGCCCCTATCCGTGTGGACAAGCACGTGGGACGCAATGACCCTTGTCCTTGCGGAAGCGGTCTGAAGTACAAGAACTGCCACGGCAAGGGACTGGTATAAAAATGATTACGTAGCTCCGTTGTGCCGCCTTGACGGGCGGCAGCGGGGCTTTGCTGAAAAAGATAAGACGTATGGCTAAAACTGCAGAAACTGTTGTAAATGTGAATGAGGTGAGCCGGATTTCCCCGGGCACGCACATTCACGGTGATATTTCATCCGAAGGTGATATCCGCATAGACGGCACTTTCGAGGGGCGCATCTACACCCAGGGCAGGGTGGTGGTCGGCGAAAAAGCGGTCATCAAGGGCGATGTCGTGTGCGGCAACGCCGATCTCTGGGGCCGGATGGAAGGCGATTTCTTCGTCAAGGACACCCTCTCGCTGAAAGAGTCCTCAGCAATCAAGGGCAACCTGCACACCAGGAGGTTCCAGGTCGATCTGGGCGCGAGCTTCGAGGGCAGCTGCCGGATGATTTCCGAGGCCGAGTTCGATAAGTTTGTGGCCGAAAAGGCCAATTTTAACGTAAAATCTCCGGCTCCGAAAGAGCAGTAAGGAAAGATTTTTGTGGGTAAATTCAAGTCCGCAAGTGCGTGTTGAGGATGCGGCTTGCGGGCTTTTTTTACGAATAATTCAAGATTAGTTGGTTAGTATATGAGAGAAATCAAATCAATAGGAGTGTTGACCTCGGGAGGTGATGCTCCGGGAATGAACGCCTGCATCCGTGCCGTGACCAGGGCCGCCATCTATCAGGGATGGAAAGTCTATGGAATCTATCGCGGCTGGGAAGGCCTTATCAATGACGATGTCAAGGAACTGACCACCGAGTCGGTCAGCAACACCATCCAGCGCGGCGGAACCATACTCAAGACTGCCCGCAGCGAGGAATTCCGCACTTTCGAGGGCCGTCAGAAAGCTTTTGAAACCATAAAGAAACACGAAATCGACGCCCTTATCGTCATAGGCGGAAACGGGTCGCTGGCCGGTGCCCAGGAGCTTGCACTTGAGTGTGACATCCCTGTCATCGGACTTCCGGGAACCATCGACAACGACCTCTACGGAACAGACGCCACCATCGGCTACGATACCGCTCTGAACACCATTATGGAGTGTGTCGACAAGATCCGCGACACCGCCACCAGCCACGACCGCATCTTCTTTGTCGAGGTTATGGGCCGTGACGCCGGCTTCCTCGCCCAGAACAGCGCCATCGCCGCAGGTGCCGAGGCTGCCATCATTCCGGAGGACAATACCGACATCGACCAGCTCGCCACCTTCATCGGCCGCGGCATCCGCAAGAGCAAGAACAGCAGTATCGTCATCGTCTCCGAAAAGGACGGCGGCGCAATGCACTATGCCGAGCGTGTGCGCAAGGAGTATCCCGAGTATGACGTGAGGGTTTCCATCCTCGGTCATCTCCAGAGGGGCGGTACCCCTACCGCCAAGGACAGGATTCTCGCGAGCCGCCTGGGCGTGGCTTCCATCGACGCTCTCAAGGAAGGCCAGAGGAACATTATGGTGGGCGTGCGAAATGATGAGATTGTCTATGTGCCTATCTCCCGCGCCGCCAAGCGTGACAAGCCTATCGACAAGGAACTTATAAACGTTCTGAGCATTCTTTCCATCTAAAATTTTAGGACAGATTCCTCTTCGGCTGGAATCTGTCTCTTTTTTTTGACTTTATGATAGAAACAGGAATCAAAGGCCATCAGGAGGAGGTCGTGACGGCCGAGCTTACCGCCGGGCACATCGGCAGCGGCACTGTCAGGGTGTTTGCCACCCCTATGATGGTTTCACTTATGGAGAGGACTTCGCGCCTTAGCGTTAAGCCTTATCTGGAGCCCGGACAGGAGACAGTCGGGACGCTTGTGAATGTCAGCCACGTGTCTGCCACTCCCGTGGGGATGAAAGTGTGGTGCGACAGCGAACTCGTGGAAGTGGACCGCCGCCGTCTGGTCTTCAGGGTCAGAGTGTGCGATGAGTGCGGCCTGGTGGGGGAGGGAACCCACGAGCGTTTCATCATCGACGAGAAGAAGTTCCAGGCCAAGACTGACGCGAAGGCCGATGCCGCAGCGAAATGAGAGTGTCTGCCGCGGGAATCTGACGCACACCCTGCAGCAGGTGCCTCAAAGTCGGAATTAATTCCCTGAATGCTTGGGAAATTGATTTTTTCTGCTTAATTTTGCGGCCGTTTAAACGACAACTTTAAAATTTTAAAGCAATGAAAAAAGGAATACATCCCGAAAACTACCGTCTTGTAGCTTTCAAGGATATGTCAAACGAGGTAGTGTTCATCACACGCTCCTGCGTGAACACCAAGGAGACCCTGGAGGTCGAAGGTGTTACCTACCCTCTCGTTAAGGTCGAGATTTCCAACACATCTCACCCATTCTACACCGGCAAGACCAAGATCGTCGATACCGCTGGACGAGTTGATATGTTCTACCAGAGATACAAGAACAGAAAGAAATAGTTTCTTTCCGTCGGAAAACAAAGCCGGAAACGCCCCGTCGCGTTCCCGGCTTTTTTAGTCCATTATTCGGATAGACCGGAGGGTGAAGCGCTGCGTATTTCACACGGCTCTGAATTCCGTGTGAAAAACCCCGGGTTTTTCACACCGCGACCTGTGAAATAGCCCTCCCGTGTGAAATAGCCCCCCCCCTTTTCACACGGTAACCACGTCAAGACCCTTGACAAGGAACAGCAGGGTGGAAATTCTCGGATTCATGACCCGGTTCTTGCCGTGAAACAGCGGGACGGAAATACCGGACTCTGTCGGCGCTGTTGCGATATATGTCAAAGATAACAGGATTTTGCCATCAAAGTCGGGATTATTTAGTAATTTTGCTGAAACGATTAATGATCATTATGCGAAAACTGCTTTTACTTTCTGTTTTACTCTGCGGAACGACTCTTCTGCAGGCTCAGGATTTCTATAAGAATCATTTTCAGGAAAAGACCCTGCGCGTGGATTACATTTTCTCCGGCACCGACAAGACCTGTGACATAGCTCTGAGCGAGCTCAAGACATTGGACGGCTGGGCCGGCCGCCGGGTGAATATGACTGAGGTCCCGCTCCGCGGCAACGGTCAGCTTCTGATGACCGACGCGGCTTCGGGCGACACGCTCTACCGGATGTCGTTCTGCACGCTCTTCCAGGAGTGGCAGGCGACCGAGGAAGCGACCCGCGTGCGCAGGAGTTTCGAGAACGTCTTTCTTCTTCCGATGCCGGCACAGCCGGCCAATATCGAAGTGAAACTGTTTGATTTCCACGAAAATGTGGCAGGAAAGATGACTCATACGGTGGATCCTGCGGACATTCTGGTCCGTCCGGTGAAGGTGGAGAATCCTTATCGCGTGCTGTGGCACAGCGGTGATTCGAAGGACAAGATCGACGTGGCGATTCTCTCCGAGGGCTATACGAAAAAGGAGATGAAACGCTTCTACAAGGATGCTCAGGCTACTGTGGACGCCCTGTTTTCACACGAACCGTTCGCTTCGATGAAGGACCGCTTCAATATCGTGGCTGTGGCCGCCCCTTCACAGGACAGCGGCGTGAGCGTCCCGCGCGAGGGGAAATGGTGCCGCACGGCGGTGGATTCGCATTTCGACACTTTCTATTCTGACAGATATCTGACCACGCTTCATCTCTCACAGATGCACGACGCCCTTTCGGGAGTGCCTTATGAGCATATCATAATTCTCGCCAATACAGACACTTACGGCGGGGGCGGAATCTATAATTCCTATACTCTCACCACGGCTCACCACAGCGCTTTCGCTCCGGTGGTGGTCCACGAGTTCGGACACAGCTTCGGCGGTCTGACCGATGAGTACGCCTATGATGACCAGTATGTGGAGTACTATTATCCTGACATCGAGCCGTGGGAGCAGAACATCACCACTATGGCGGACTTCTCGAAGAAATGGGAAGACCTGTATGAGCAGGGCGTGGTGGGTCTCGTCGAAGGCGGCGGATATCAGACAAAGGGCGTATGGCGTGCCCAGGAGAACTGCCGTATGCGCACGAACGCCGCTCCGGCCTTCTGCCCTGTCTGCCAGCGGGCCCTTCGCAACATCATCGATTTTTACACTGTCCAGAAATAATCACCCATTCGGTGTGCAAAACCCCGTGTTTTTCACACCGCAACCTCTAAAAATATTATTCCGTGTGAAAAAGGCCCCCTTTTTCACCCCATCTTGAAATGAAAAGATATATTCTGTCAATCGATCAGGGCACGAGCAGCTCGAAGGCATTGATTTTCGATGAGGCCGGAAGCCTGAAATATTCCTGCGGAAAGGAGTTCACACAGATTTTCCCGGCTCAGGGCTGGGTGGAACAGGACCCGATGGAGATTCTTTCTTCCGTGCGGGCCGTGATGGATGAAGCCGCCTCGAGCTGCACGGACGGAGAAATCGCCGCCGTGGGCATAACGAATCAGAGGGAGACCACGATAGTCTGGGACGCTGAAAGCGGCAAGCCTGTCTGCAACGCCATAGTCTGGCAGGACAGACGCACCGCCCTCTACTGCGACACCCTCAAAGAGCGCGGGCTTGAGGACTTCATAAGGGACAAGACCGGGCTCATCATCGACGCCTACTTCAGCGCTACGAAGATCCGCTGGATACTTGAGAATGTCCCGGGCGCGAGACAGAAGGCGGACGCGGGCAGGCTGCGCTTCGGAACGGTGGACAGCTGGCTGGTCTGGAACCTGACCGGAGGGCGTGTTCACTCGACCGACGTTACCAACGCTTCGCGTACAATGCTGTTCAATATCAACACTTTGGCCTGGGACACTGAGCTTCTCGACCTCCTCGGAATCCCGCTCTCGATGATGCCTCAGATCAGGGACTGCAGCGATGACTTCGGGCAGACCGAAGTTCTCGGCCGTCCCGTCCCGATCAGGGGAGTCATCGGCGACCAGCAGTCCGCGCTGTTCGGACAGATGTGCCTGGACAAAGGCTCGTTCAAGAACACCTACGGCACCGGCTGCTTCCTGCTGATGAACTGCGGCCCTGCGAAAGTGAAGTCCGAAAACCGTCTGCTGACCACGGTGGCGTGGAAACTCGGGGACCGGGTGGACTACGCGCTGGAAGGGAGCATCTTCGTGGCCGGAGCCGCAGTGCAGTGGCTTCGCGACGGTCTCGGCATCATCCGCAGCTCATCCGAGGTGGAAACTCTGGCGTCGGGTGTCCCCGACAATGGCGGGGTCTATTTCGTGCCAGCCCTCACCGGGCTCGGAGCGCCTTACTGGAATCCGGAGGCCCGCGGGACCATAGTCGGGCTGACCAGGGGAACCACCGCCGCGCATATCGCGAGGGCCACCCTCGAAGGCATAGCTTTCCAGACTATGGACATAGTGGCCGCAATGGAGCGGGATGCCGGAATCCGGATATCCGAACTCAAGGTGGATGGAGGCGCTTCGCGCAACAATCTTCTGATGCAGTTCCAGGCCGACATCCTCGGTACGGAAGTGATACGTCCGAAGATTACGGAAACCACCGGTCTCGGCGCCGCCTATATGGCAGGTCTGGGTGTGGGGATATGGTCCTCAGTCTCAGAGCTCAAGGCCCTCTGGACCGCCGACCGCCGCTTCCAGCCGGAGACCACGGAGCAGCGCAGGGCGGAGTACAAAGCCGGCTGGGCCGCAGCCGTCAGGAAAACCCTCGAGTAGGGGGAGTCCCCGTCCAAAAAACTGTGTAAAAATTATAAATTGCTGAATATGAAGCCTTTCAGACTAAAGTCAACTTTTGATGACCTCAGCCTTTCCTGCCTTGTCAGTGAGCCGGAAGAAAGCCAGGCGCGCGGAATCGTGCAACTGGTCCACGGAATGTGCGAACACAAGGAAAGATACATCCCGTTTATGGAGTTCCTCTCATCTGACGGTTATGTCTGCGTCATCCACGACCATCGCGGACACGGGGAATCCGTCAAGTCCCCCGATGACCTCGGCTATATGTACAAGGGCGGCTGGAAGGCCCTCGTCGAGGACGTCAGAACAGTAGCGCAGTGGGCGGAAGAACATTATCCGGGATTGAAGCATATACTATTCGGCCACAGTATGGGCTCGATGGTTGTCCGTTCGTTCGCCAAACGCTATGACGATATGATTGACACACTTTTTGTATGCGGATGCCCGAGCGACAATCCGGCGAAGGGCGCCGGCAAGCTTCTCGCGGACCTCTACGCTGTCTTCGGAGGCGGTCACTGCCGCCCGAAGCTGCTCCAGAACCTGTCCTTCGGCCAGTACAACGCTCCGTTTGCAGATGAAGGCTACGTCTCCGCGTGGGTATGCTCAGACAAGGAAACCCTCAAGGCCTATCACAGCGACCCTCTCTGTATGTATCAGTTCACCGCCAACGGCTTCTCGAATCTGATGTCCCTGATGAAAGACTGCTACTCGGAAAAGGGCTGGAAAGTCTCCCGTCCGGACCTCCCGATACACTTCATTTCCGGAGCGGATGACCCCTGTATGGTCAGCGAAAAGGCCATCGGGCAGGCCGTGGACCTTATGAAAAAGGTCGGCTATAAAAAAGTCGACCTCAAACTCTATAAAGGCATGCGCCACGAAATCCTGAACGAAACCGACCGCTCCCTCGTCTGGAACGACATTCTGAACAGTATTTAATCACTGCCGCTGTCATACGCCACTATCAGAATATCTTCTTCTCTTTCTCGAAGAGCTGCTTGTCGTCGCGCGAAGGGTCCGGAGTGAAAGAACTGCTGGAGCGGATTTCCTCGAGCTTGCTGCGCTCGTCGCGGCTCAGCTTGCGCGGAATCCAGACCAGAATCTTCACGTACATATCGCCTTTCGAGCTCAGATAGCCGCCGTTCACGGTAGGCAGACCCTTGCCGCGTACCTTTACCACGGTACCGGACTGGGTGCCCGGATCCACCTTAAGACGATAGGTCGAACCGTCGATGCAAGGAATGCCGACCTCGCAGCCGAGCATCGCGTCCATAACCGATATGATCTTTGTGCAGAAAAGATTATTTTCATTGCGCTCCAGAGTCGCGTGCGGCTGCTCCTTTATGACTATCAGAAGATCACCGTTCTGTCCGTTGTGCGGAGCGCTGTGGCCCTCGCCCTTGAGCGTGAGCTGCATACCTTCCGCCACACCGGCGGGAATGGCCACGCGCACGGTCTCCTTCCTGCGGACCAGACCCGTACCGCCGCAGCTGCGGCAAGGATTGTTTATGATCTTGCCTTCTCCCTGACACTGAGGACAAACGCTGGTCGTCATAGTGCGGCCGAAGAGAGTGTTCGTCACGTGCTGAACCTGACCGGAACCCTTGCAGGTAGGGCAGGTCTTGATATCGGAAGCATTGCGGGTACCGGCACCGTTGCAGTCAGGACAAGGCCTGCTGCGCTCGATGGTCACTTCCTTCGTGCATCCGTTCGCGATTTCCTCTAAAGTAAGGCTGACGCTCGTGCGGATGTCGCGTCCGCGGTAAACCCTTGTTCTTGAGCCGCCTGAACTTCTGCTTCCGCCGAATCCCCCGAAATCGAAACCGGAGAAAGAGCCGCCGAAAGCGCCTCCGAAGAGATTGTTCAGGATGTCATTCAGATCCCCGAAACCCTGACTGAAGTCAGGTCCGGCCTGTCCATCGACACCTGAGAAACCGTACTTGTCATAGCGGGCTTTCTTGTCCGCGTCACTCAGAACGGCATAAGCCTCGGAAGCTTCCTTGAACTTCTCTTCCGCGGTCTTCTTTTCAGCATCCGTTCCGTTTACCCAGCGGTCAGGATGCCATTTGAGCGCCGCTTTTCTGTAGGCGCTCTTTATATCATCGGCCGAGGCGCTCTTGTCAACGCCCAGAACCTCATAGTAATCTCTCTTTTCTGCCATAATTCAATTACACTCCTACAACTACCTGCGCATAACGCAGAATCTCATCTCCCAGTTTGTATCCTGTCTTCACGACATCGATGATGATGTTCTTCTGGCTTTCATCAGCGGCCGGGAACTGTGCCACAGCCTCGTGGAAATCCACATCGAACTTCTGCCCCTTAGCCTCGATGATGCTCAGGCCCTTTGTCTTGAGGTAGGCGAGCAACTTGTTGTAAATGAGGGCGGTTCCCTCCTTTGCGGCCTCATCTGAGGATGTCGAGAGAATCTTCATCGCAGCCTCGCAGTCATCCAGAACCGGGAGCAGACCCTTGATGGTGTCCTTCGATGCGCTGGTCACAAGCTTCAGCCTCTCCTCCGCATTCCTGCGGCGGAAAGTCTCGAACTCTGCCATAAGACGGACATAGTCATCCTTCTCGGCCTTCACCTGAGCCTTCTGCTTCTCGTTTTCTTTCTCCAGCTCGGCTATTTTCGCCTCCAGCTCTGCCACTTTCTTCTCGGCCTTAGCCTCGGCTTTGGCTTCCGAACGGGACTGTTTCTTTTCCTGCTTAGACTCCTCCTTCACCTCTTCCTCCTTCACAACTTCCTCTTTCACAGCCTCTTCCTTTACCTGTTCATTCTCCTGGGACATATTCTTGTTATTTTTTGCCATAATACTCGATTTTATAATACGCATACCGTTTCATCAAACTCTTTGCCAGCCCTCCCTGGCCTGCCATCTTGTCATATCCGACAGAATCTACAAGTCACTCAGCTCCAGCCAGCGCATCTCCTTTTCATCCAGCTCATTCTTCACGGCCTCATATCGCTCCGAGCATTCCCGGATCTTTTCATAGTCATCCAGCCCGCCGGAAAGCTGCTGCTCCAGAGTGGCCTTTTCCTCCTCAAGACGCGCCATATCGGCTTCCAGGGTCTCCAACTCCCGCTGTTCCTTCCAGCTGAGCTTCCTTTTCTTCGGAGGGACCCCCGGATTGGACGCAGCGGCGGCTGCGGCCGGAGAAGACTTGACGGCGGCGGATGCTTTTGCCTTTGCAGCGGCTTCCGCCTGCTTGCGCTCCGCCTCGTAATCCTTTAGGTAACAGCGGTATTCGGTGTACCCGCCGATGAAATCCTTCACGATGCCGTCGCCGCAGAACACGAAGAGATGCTCTGCGATCCTGTCGAGAAAATGCCGGTCATGCGAGACGATGATGAGCGTGCCGCCGAACGAGAGCAGGTACTCCTCGAGGATGTTCAGGGTCACGATGTCCAGGTCGTTTGTCGGCTCGTCGAGAATCAGCAGATTCGGCTGCTGCATAAGAATAGTGAGCAGGTACAGCCTCCGCTTTTCGCCTCCCGAGAGCCTGCTGACCTTGTTTTCGAGCATATCGTGAGGGAAGAGGAACTGGCCCAGCAGACGGGTGTCATTGACCGTCTCCAGGACGGTCTGGTCCTCGTCGAAGCTGATGCCGGACTGGTGGTAGTAGCCGATTTTCAGCGACTCGCCGCGTTCGATGACGCCCGTGAGCGTGCCGCCGCAGGTGTCGCTGCCTGTCAGAAGATTGATGAACGTGCTCTTGCCCACGCCGTTGCGCCCCACGATGCCCACGCGCTCGCCCCGCTGGAAATTGTAGCTGAAGTGCGAGAGGTAGCACTTGCCTTCGTAGTAGAAGCTGACGTCCTTGCAGTCAATGATTTTGCTTCCCAGACGCGAGGCTACTCCGACACTCGGGTCGATGCTGACCTGCTTTGTGCGATAGACCTGCTCCGCCCGGGCCTTGATTTCCTGGAAAGCGTTCTTGCGGTACTTCGCCTTGCCCGTGCGCGCGCAGGGCGACGCGTGGATCCACTCCAGCTCGCGGCGAAGCACGTTGCGGATCCGGTCAGTCTCAGCGTTGTAATTGTCGATGCGCTCCTGGCGTTTTTCCAGATAGTTCTCATAATCACCGCGATAGGTATAAATCGCGCCGTGGTCCATCTCCATCACCGTATTGCACACGCGGTCCAGGAAATAGCGGTCGTGCGTCACCATAAAGAGCGTGCAGCGCGAGTGCGAGAGCTTGTCCTCGAGATACTCGATCGCGTCCGTGTCCAGATGGTTCGTCGGCTCGTCCATAATGTAGAAATCCGCCTCAGTGGCAAGCATTTGCGTCAGCGCGACGCGCTTCACCTCGCCGCCCGAGAGCTCGCTCATCTTCTGCCCGCCGCTGAGCGAAAAATCCGTCAGCAGCCGCGTGATGCGCATCTCGTACCCGAAGCGCCCATCCTCATCGAGGTCTTTCATATATGGCTGAGAATCAGCCAATACCTGATCGAATATCGTCTTTTCAGGGTCGAAGTCATACTCCTGCTCGAGGAAAGCGATGCGGATCTGGCGCAGGAAAGTGATTTTGCCGTTCGAGTCGGACTTGTCCTTCCCGGCGAGGATCCGCAGGAGCGAAGTCTTGCCGGTGCCGTTCGGAGCGATGAGCGCGATCTTGTCGCCTTCGTTTATGTTGAAACCGATGTGCTCGAAAAGGATTTTCGGGCCGTATGATTTGGACAGGTTCTCGACCTGCAGGTAACTTGCCATTACTTAAAGAATTTATCCACTTCCTTAACCGCCTCTGGCAGAGCGAATACCGCCACCCTGTCATAAGCCTCTATCTGCGTGCTTCCTATCGCGATCTGCGCATCGCTTCCGCGAATCAGACCGCCGATGACCGCATTGCGCGGGAAACCGATGTCTTTCAGCGGCTTGGACGTGATCCTGCTCTTCGGGGCCACGACGTATTCGAGCACCTCGGCGCTCGTTCCGCTCATATATTTCACGAAACGGGCCTTGTCGCTCAGCGTGAACTTGAAGATCTTTCCGGCTGTCAGGAGCTTTTTGTTTATCACGCAGTCCACGCCCATATCCTCCGCCAGGCGGATGTACTCCACATTCTCGATGTCCGCGATGGTCAGGCCCACCCCGAAGCGCTTCGCCATCACGCAGGCGAGCACATTCGTCTCATCGCTTCCGGTCAGAGCCGCGAAAGCGTCATAGTCGCGTATCGACTCCTCGACCAGAAAGTCCGGATTCTTTCCGTCGCCGTTCACGACAGTCACCTGACTGTCAAGTATTTCCGTGAGGTCGTGACAGCGGTCGCGGTCTTTTTCGATTATCTTTATCTCATCGATGACGTTCGTTGCGGCTTTCGCTACCTGCTCACCCATCTCGGAGCCGCCGTAAATCATCAGGCGGCTGACTTCGATGTTCGTCTTGCCCAGATACTTCATCAGCATCTGCACGCCCTCGCGTTTCGCGATGATGAAGACCAGATCGTGGTATTTGAAACGGGTGTCGAATTTCGGGATGATGGTGTCGTCTCCGCGCGATATGGCGATGACTCGGAACTGTATGTCATCGGAAGTTGCGAGCGCGGCGAAATCGGCGATGTTCATATCCAGAAGAGGGGAGTCCTCCTCCAGTTTGAACACCGAAATCTGCAGCTTGCCGTGCGCGAAGTCCATATTGTCCGTGGTCGCCGTGTGCCGCAGCTGCGCGATGATTTCATCCGCCGCAATCTTCTCCGGGAAGAACATCAGTTCGATGCCCATACTCTTGAAAATGAGCTTGTTGTCAGGCGTGAGGCACTCCTCGTCATCCACTCTCGCCGTCACTTTCGCGGCGCCCAGGCGCTTGGCGAGAATAGCGCTCACGATGTTCACTTCCTGCGAGACAAATGGATTCACAGCGATGAAGAGGTCGGCGTTTGCGACCCCGGCTTTCTTCAGAACGCGAATGGATGACGAATGTCCCTGAATGACAGCGACATCCGCGCTGGCGATGAGCCTGTTCAGCCTCGACCGTTCCGGGTCGATCACCGTGATTTCGTTCGCTTCACGGCTGAGCATCTTCGCGAGGTGGGAACCGATTTCGCCGGCTCCTTCAATGACGATTTTCATAGGCGTTACTCTTTGACAACCAATTAAATATCTTATTCCGGCGGCACGCTGACGCGGCCAATATGCGTACGCGGCTCAGGCCTCTGACCTCCGGGCGCTCGCGGTAGCAGCGCTCCACCTCTTTCAGATCGGGAGCCCTGCGCAGGCGTCTGTATCCGCGATGTCCCTTCACCACTGCTGCGGCGAAGGAGGGCTTCAGCATCAGACAGTAGGCCAGGGCGGAAAGGCAGTCGAGAATCTTGCGCCTTTTGATCAGGCGGGATGCCTTGCGGATCGCCTTCCCCGGCTCTGAACCTCTTGAGGCATAAGTCATTGCCAGATTATTTCCGAGCAGAAGCAGATTGTTCCGGTAATTCAGCTCCAGCTTCCACGGGGAGCTTGCGGGCAGGGTTCCGCCGCCGAGGTGATAGACTTTCGAGGACGGAACCACCCAGACCTGATGGCCGTGCAGCTGTGTTCTCCAGCAGAGGTCAATCTCCTCCATATGGGCGAAAAAGCGGTCATCCAGCCCTCCGAGGACCTTCCAGAGGCTGCTTCGGATCATAAGGCAGGCTCCGCTTACCCAGAGCACGCGCTCCGGAGTGTCATATTGACCGCGGTCGCGGTCCAGTCTCTTGAGCACCCTGCCCCTGCAGAACGGATAGCCGTACGCATCGAGCAGGCCTCCAGCCGCGCCTGCGTATTCGAAGCTGCCGCGGTCCTGGAACGAGAGCAGTTTGGATCCGCATATTCCGCACTCGGGATGGCTGTCCATCCATTCCTGCAGTGGCCGGAGCCAGTCTGGGGTCACCTCTATGTCTGAATTCAGAAGAACATAGTATTCCGCTTCGACCTGACCCAGCGCGCGGTTGTAACCTCCGGTGAATCCGTAATTTTGGTCCAGGGGGATTCGGCGTACGGCAGGGAATTCCTCCGCCATCATCTGCATCGAGCCGTCGGTGGAGGCGCTGTCGGCCACTATCGCCTCTGCGTCCAGCCCCTCGAGGCTCTGCAGGAGTCCCGGAAGGAATCTGTGGAGGTAATCCTTTGTGTTCCAGTTAAGTATGACTACGGCAGTGCGCATTTTATCCTCTGAATTCTACGTTACTGAACGCTAAGGTAGGAATTTGTTTCGACATACACGGTCTCGGGTCGTTTCCGACCGCAACAAGGGAGTTCCAGAGTTTCAGAAGATTGCCCGTTATGAGCATTTCACGGACAGGTTCGGCAATTTTTCCGTCCCTGAAGAAGAAGCCCTCGATGCCGTAGGAATAGTCTCCTGTCGTGGCGTTGCAGTTTCCGCCGTTGAAGCCGGTCACGAGGATTCCGTCGCCGCATTTTCTGAGGATTTCAGCCTCTCCCATCGGTTCGGGCCACGGCGTGAAGACCGGACGGTAGGTGTCGTCGCAGGTGGGTTCGCATCCCAGTTTCGCCCCGATGTAAGTGCTTATGAAATACTTGTTTATAACTCCCTTGTCTATTATCACGTCCTCTTTTACCGCCAGCCCTTCGGAGTCGAAGAGGCGGCTGCCTCCCTCTCCGGGAGTACGCCCGCTTTCCCTTATCGTGAGACCCTCGGAGAGGGCTTTCTTTCCGAGAAGCCCGGATAGGAAGGATTTGCCCTGCTGGATGGAGTAGCCGTTGAGGGCGTTGAAAAGAGGGGAGACTACTTTGCCCGCGCAGTCGCTGGTGAGGACCATATTGAAGCTGCCTCCATCGTGCTGCACCGGACCGATGCTCTCCACTGCGCGTTTCAGGGCTGTGCGGGATATGTCTTTGGTATTCAGACGGTCATAGAAAGATGCGGAGTCCCACCAATAGCTGCTGAATTTGTTTCCTTCGCCGTCCTCCACTGTGGTTTCCACTCCGAATTCAAAGACGGTCTGGGTGTGGCGGCAATACGCTCCGTTGCTGTCCATCAGGATGGTGTCGAATATGCTGTCGGAGTATTCGCCCTCCTCGCTTATGAGTTTCCAGCCGTGGTTCTCCGACCGGACTTCACTGTAAATCGAGGCTCCGAGGGCGGTCTGAAGGCGTCTGTCGGAATCCATCGCATCATAAGCCTCGTCGCAGACTCCGAGTTCCCGGCCTGTAAGGGCTCCCTTTTCCAGGCGGGAAGGGTCCGGAAGGTCGCGGCAGGAGTCGGGGGCGAGCATACGGACGGTGTCTATGGCCTTGATTATGAAATTCTTCATCGCTTCTTCGCTGAAGCGGTTTATGGAGAAGGTTCCGTAACGGCCGTCCACGAAAAGGTTCAGGCTGACGGCGCGGTCCAGGCAGTGGGAGACCTTGTCCACCTCGCCGTTGAGTATCGCTATGGAGTCCAGACAGCCCTTGCTGAGTACGACGCGGGCTTTCTGGGCTCCGTTTTCCAGAGCCATCTCAAGGCTCCTGCGAAGGAGCGCTTCTTCTTGAGTATCAATAATATTCTTCATAAATTCCTCTTATTGGACGCCCCTGCGGGGCGGCCCGGGTGAACATTGGACGCCGCTAGGCGGCCACGGAAACAATTGGCCGCAGGCCGCCTAAATTTCGCCGCCCACGGTGAGTTCGCGCACGAGCACCGTCGGCATTCCGCAGCTTACCGGCACGCTCTGCTCCTTGCCGCAGGTCCAGGTGCCGTTGTCGATTTTCAGATCGTCCGCGACGCCCGTGATGTCGCAGAGGGCCTGCGGGCCGTTGCCTATGATGTTGATGTCCTTCACCGGCATAGTCAGACGGCCGTTTTCGATGAGAAAACCGTTCTTGACGTAGAAAGTGAAGTCACCTTCGCCGATTTTGACCTGGCCGTTCGCGAATTTGTCCACGAAGATGCCTTTTTTCACAGAGGCTATGAGGTCCGCGGCTTTCGCTTCGCCGCTTTCCATATATGTCGCGCGCATACGCGGGATGGGGTTGTAGCGGAAAGACTCGCGGCGGCCGTTGCCGGTCGGCTTGACCCCGTAGTAATCAGCGCTTATGCGGTCGTGCAGGTAGGAAGTCAGCACGCCGTCCTCGACCATCGCGGTGTACTGTCCGGGCACGCCCTCATCATCGAAGTTGAGCGAGCCTCGGTTGCCGCGGATCGTGGCGTCATCCACGATGGTTATTCCTTTGGAACACACGCGTTTACCGAGTTTGTCGGCGAAAATGGACTGGCCCTTGCGGTTGAAATCCGCCTCGAACGCGTGCCCCATCGCCTCGTGCAGCAGTATGCCGGAAGCGCCCGCACCCATCACGACAGGCATCTTTCCGCCTTTCGGGCGCCGGGCCTCGAAACTTTCATCCACATTTTCTATGGCCTCGCGGATCAGATCTTCGACGAGCGCATCGTCTATCATCTCGGCGCCCTTGCTGAAACTTCTCGAGGATGTCCCCGTCTCGCGTCTGTCGCCGCGGCGGAAAACAGCTGACACAGAGATGCTTCCCATCGGGTGAGTGTCGTACTTGAGCTCCTCGAAGGAGTTGAACATCAGCAGGTCGCGCATCTGCGAGGAGAAGATGACAATCACTTTCTCCGTCGAGCTCTCGCGGCGGCGTATCTCGCTGTCAATCCGCTCCATAACGCTCAGGATGCGCGATTGCCCGCATTCCCGCCAGTCCTGCGTCACAGGATAGCGGTCCGCCGCGGGATTCGGCCGCCCGAAGTACCTGCACGCGCTCGAAGTCGGCCTGCTTTCACTTTCGCGGCCTCCGGCCAATCCCGTGCCGATCTTTACCCCGCTGATGCTCGCCGCGGCCCTTGCCGCCTCAATCATCGACGTCTGGTCTGTGCTCTCGGAATAGGCGTAGCCTGTTCTGTCACCTTTCAGCACCCTTATGCCCACTCCGAAGTCCACCAGGTTTCCGCCTGATGAAACGCTTCCGTCCCTGAGCACCAGCGTGTTCTGGAAAGTGTTCTCGAAAAACAGGTCGCAGTAGTCACCTCCGCTTCTCAGTCCCTCGGCTATCAGGTTTTCCATCTGACGGGTCGTGACTGAGAAAGTGTCGAAGTAGTATTGTCTGTCCTTTATCATCGTTTTCTTTATCAGTAGGTTGAGTCCTCCGGGTAGGCCAGGCTCCAGATCAGGGCGAACTTGCCGGTGTCCCTTATCATCGTGCTGTCGTGAGTGCCTTCGGCGACGACCTTGAACGGAGGCTTGGAATTGTCGGCGAGTATCCACCTGTCGCAGATGTGGCGGTAATCCTTGAAGAAGTACTCCAGGCCTCTCTGATAGCGGCGGCGTATCGTGTCTTCCGGGATGTTGTGCCCTCCTGTCGAAACCCTGGCTCTGACCCGCTGTATGGCAAGTTCGGGGGAGTTCAGCCAGAAGTAGATGACGGTGACGCTGTAGCCGTTTCCCTGAGCTTCCTCCACCATCTTCAGCAGGGTCCTCGTGGCGAGAGTGGTCTCGATGCCGAAGTCCAGGTGATGCTCGAACATGAAGCGGATCTTCATCAGCATATATCTGCTGGCTGAAATCGAGGCCGCGGACGGGTCGAAGGGCGAAAGGCTCTTGGCGAACTCGTCCGAGTTTACGTACTCGTGGCAGTTAAGCATTTCAGGGAGAATGGTGTAGGAGGCTGTAGTCTTGCCGGAGCCATTGCATCCCGATATGATGTACAGTTTAGGCATCGGTGTCTTCTTTATGTCCGGCCCGGGTCACGCCGTAGCCGAAGAGCGCGAAATCTCCCAGACAGGGGTCTCCAGGGAATACTTCCTGCAGCTGACGGCTGATTTCCTCGGCGGTGGCCAGGTCTTTCTGTTTTCTTCGTGTCAGGCCCAGTTCGACGGCCTGGGTATAGACGTGCACGTCCAGAGGTATCAGAAGGGTGCTCTTGTCGGTGTTTTTCCATAATCCCAGATCCACTTTTCCGTCATCGCGGACCATCCATCTCTTCATAAGGTTTATCTTTTTGTTCGGGGCCTTCGGGTCATCCTTCCTGCTGAAGATCGTGGTTCTGAAATCAGCCTGGCTGAGTCCTTCCAGGGACTCGTGCCAGCTGTACCATTCCCGCAGGCGCCGGCAGATTCTGGCGATTTCGCTCCATTTTATGGTCCTGTGGAGCGACTGTCCGTCATTTCTCCAGTCCCCGGCCATTACATAATCGGCAGGCCTCCAGTCCATTTCATCGAACAGCCTTTCGCAGTCGCGGATAATCAGGGGACGTCTGCCCCAGGCCAGGTGCGAGGCAAAGACCGCCGCGATCTCCACATCGGCGAGCGTGGCGCGTCCCTGCTCCATCATCACGGCGAATTTGCGGGGGAATATTATGGGGTCCTCCGTAAAATACTGCGGATCATTGTATTTCTCCGCCCAGCCGATAAGCAGTTCCTTAGTCTTTGCGTTCATTTCCTGTCCTTTTTCCCGAACTTACAAATATACTAATTATTCCGTAAAAAAAGCCCCGCCGGCGTTCCGGCGGGGCTTTTATACCTGAACTCTCGCTTGTTTCGGAGCTCTTAATGGTGGCAGGGGGTCTGGGGGATACGTCCCCCAGTGAATAGACTAGCAGGCGCAGCTTGCTGCGCAGGGGGTCTGGGGGATACGTCCCCCAGTGAATAGACAGCTGTGACCGCGCACAGCGCGGTCTGGGGGATACGTCCCCCAGTGAATTAAAACTTCTCCATCATAGTGAAGATCCGGTCGCGGACCTGCTCGATGGAGCCCACGCCGTCAGCCTCGTGATACTTGCCGGCTTTTTTGTAGAAGTCGATAAGCGGCTCGGTCTGCTGGTGATAGGTGGCGATGCGGTTCTTGATGGTGTTCACGTCGGCATCGTCGGCGCGACCCTCGATGGCCGCCCTGTGGGAGATGCGCTCGATGATCATCTCATCCGGAATCATTATGCTGACGATGGCGGTAACGCTCTCTCCCTTGCGGGAAAGGATGCCGTCGAGTGCCTCAGCCTGGGCGAGAGTGCGCGGGAAACCGTCGAGAAGGAAGCCGTCCACACCCTTTACGGTGTTGAACTCTGACTCGATCATACCCTCGACCACCTCGTCAGGTACGAGTGAACCTGCCTCTATGAGAGCCTTGGCCTTGAGGCCGAGCTCACTTCCCGCCGCGATTTCCTGACGCAGGAGAGCGCCTGTGGAGATATGACGGAGACGGTACTTTTCTGCCATTGCAGTGGCCTGGGTGCCCTTTCCTGCTCCCGGAGGCCCGAAAAGAATGTAGTATTTCATTTTATGGTCTGTTGTAGTAAATCCTTTCTGATTCTCCGCAGCCGTATCGGCAGGCGCGGAGACTGAATTCTTCCTGGTCCGCTCAGCCTGATTATTCCGCTACAGCGTAAATGTCCGGGAGGTTGCGGCCCAGTTCGTTATAGTCGAGTCCGTAGCCCACGATGAACTTGTTCGGAATCTCCAACCCGACATAGTCGAGCTTGTAGTCCTTCTTATAGACATCCGGTTTCATAAGCATCGTGCAGATCTTCGCATCTTTTGCTCCCTTGCTCAGAAGGTGCTCACGCAGAGCCATAAGGGTGTTTCCGGTGTCCACGATGTCCTCCATCATTATGACGGTGCGTCCTGTCACGTCGGCTGTCAGCCCGAGAGGGATGAGCACTGTGCCGGAACTGGTGGTACCCTGGTAAGAGCTGACCTTGATCGAAACGAGTTCTGCGGGGAAGTTCACTCTCTTCATGAGAGCGGCGGTGAACATGATTGCTCCATTGAGTACACAGAGGAATACAGGGATTTCCTTGCTGTCCTTGAAGTCTGCGTTAAGCCTGGCAGCTACGCCATCGATGACCTTCTCGATCTCTTCATTTGAAAGATACTTGCGGAAAGTCTTGTCACAAACGGTAATCGTGTCGTTCATTTTATGAGGATTAAAAGAAATGCAAATTTAGTAAAATTTCGTATGCGTTTGTGTCGGTTTATACGTTTCTTAAATTTTTTTACGCGTTTTTCATTTACCTTGCGCCCGAAACATTATGCCCCGTAACGTCAGACTATGAACCATCTTCTTTTTTCATTGGCCCTTTGGACCGCACTTCTTCCCGCCACACTGAGTCCGCGGCCTCAGAACTCCGATACGCTGTCCTCGAGCGTAGGCGCCTCTACCGCTACTCACCACCATTCCCGCCGCCAGACTTCTCCCGACTTCGAGAGCGCGGTCCTACTGCTCTCCGGCGCGAGCTCCCCGGAAGAATTGGCCGAGGCGGAAGTGGCTCGCTATGAGGCTCTTGCGCGTTCGCCACTGAGACTCAATTCCGCCTCGGCCGCCAGATTGCGCGCAAGCGGCCTGCTGTCGAACTACCAGATCGCCGTGATATTGGACGCGCGCGAGCGCGGCGGCCCGATACTTTCCATAAACGAACTCGCGTTGCTCGACGGCTTTTCGGAGCCTCTCGCCCGCGCGCTCAGCCTTTTCATTACGCTCGACGCGCCATCTTCGAGTCTTTGCAAAATTCCTCTGCAGCAGAGCATTACGCTCGGCGAGACTTATAAGGCCGCTTCCGGCGAGAGTTCTTCGAGTTTCCGTTTCAAGTACCTTGTCTCGAAGCCGGAGCGCTGGGAGGCGGGCGTGCGCAACTCCTCCGCCGACCTGCGCAACTCTTCCGCCGGAGTGGCTTACTACGGCCGCCGCCACCTCTCCAAACTCATTGCCGGAGATTTCAACGCCCGTTTCGGTCAGGGTCTTGCGATGTGGAGCGGCTTTTCTCTGAGCGGACTTACGTCCAATCTCGCCCGCAACCCGACGGGCATCTCGCCCGCGCATTCCTATTCATCTTCCAGCGCTCTGCGGGGAGCCGCGTCCGAGTGGACTTTCGGGCAGCGTAACCGCCTTAGCGCCATAGCTTTCGCTGAAGGCTCCTCTGTGGTTCCGGCGGCGAATTTCTCTCATCTGGGGCTTCGCGGGGAGTGGGGGATTACGGCTCTCGGGACCGGGCTGATGTCTTTTGATTTCCGTCGGTCCGCAGGAAAACTCGACTTGTTCTGCGAGGCGGCGTATGATTTCAGCGTTCTGTCATCTTCAGCATCGACTCCTGTCACGCGTTCTGCTTCCGCCGCTTCCTCACACTTCACACGCTACGCTTTTTCCGACCCTTCTGCCTCCGAAGGCTTCGCCGCTCTCGCTTCCATTGAAACTGACTCCTTCGAATTCTCCCGTTCCCCTTCATCTGCCTTCCTCGGCCCTGACGACATCACCCGTTCCACCACCACCGAAGGCACTTCCGCTGCCTCCGCCGCCGACGGTTTCGCGGCCCTCGCCGGCCTCGCTTGGAATCCCCGCTATGCCACCAAACTTTCGCTGCTCGGGCGCTATTATCCCTCGACCTTTGCCGGAACCTACTCAGGCTCAGTTCGTTCCTCCACGAAAGTGAGTGATGAGGTTGGCGTCACGCTGGCCTTCCAGAGCAGTGTCCTGACTCTGGTCGCGGAAGCAGTAAAGCGCTCTGCCGCAGGCTATTCCCAATGCCGGGCTCTCGCCCAATACTCTCCCTCCCATGAGGGCCCATGGACCTGCTCCTTCCGCCTTTCCGAGCGCGTGCGCAGCGACAAGTCTCCCGCCTTCCGCACCGACCTTCGCGCCGACACCGCATATAAACTCGGCGACTTCTCCGCGGCACTTCGTGCCAATGCCTTGCTCTACAAGGACCTGGCCTGGTTGGGCTACTCGGAGCTTGCATACCGCGGCCCGGACGCAAGGCTCAAATGTTCGGCCTTCGCCCGCTTTACAATATTCAATGTGAAAAATTGGGATGACCGCATCTATGCCTATGAGCACGATGCTCCGGGCTACTTCACCGTCCCCGCCCACTACGGCCGCGGCTACGCCCTTTCCTTTTACGCCTCCCTGAAATTCAGACCTTTCCGCGGCAGGTCTTCCTCATCCTCATCCTCATCATCATCATCTTCTTCATTATCATCTTCTTCATTATCATCTTCTTCATTATCATCTTC
>CAVCRS010000027.1:0-27394 GCA_963604635.1 Faecalibacillus sp. | reverse complement strand
ACACGCTGGCGATGGTTTTGTCGCTGGATTTCCAGCTGACCTTTTTATTGGTGGCGTTATCCGGCTTGATGGTCGCCGTGAGGGTCTCGGACTCTCCCTCGGTGAGGGTTAACGTGCTCTTGTTCAGGCTGACAGATTCCACCGGATAGGTTCTGGCATTTACGGTGACCTTGCACTCCGCTTTCATCCCGCCGTCCTCGGTGGTGACGGTGACGGTGGCAGTCCCGGCCTTCAGGGCGGTCACCTTTCCGTCGGCCGACACGCTGGCGATGGTTTTGTCGCTGGATTTCCAGCTGACCTTTTTATTGGTGGCATCATTCGGCCTAACCGTCGCCGTTAGAGTCTCTGAATCACCCTCCGTGAGGGTGATCGCGGCCTTGTCAATGCTGACCCCGGTGACAGAAATGCTGCTGTCAAGCGGCCCTATGCAGGAACAGAGCAGCACGGACAGCGACAACAATAACAACAGGTGGAATTTCTTCATAAATGCTTTGGTTAGAAATTAATTACATGGCTACCTACAAAGGTAGCAAATAAAGCGAATTTTCAAATACTTGAGGCCTCCAACTTCTCAAAAACCGACTGTCTTGACAACTATCTGCAACTTTACCTGGCCGGCGTGAAAGGCCTGGTCCCAGTATTTGGTTGAAAATACTTTTGATTTTTGAACCGAAAGTCCCTGCCTCAGTATTTGGTTGAAAATACTGTTGATTTTTGAACCGAAAGTCCCTGCCTCAGGATTTGGTTGAAAAAACTGTCGATTTTTGAACCGAAAGTCCCTGCCTCAGTATTTGGTTGAAAATACTGTTGATTTTTGAACCGAAAGTCCCTGCCTCAGGATTTGGTTGAAAAAACTGTCGATTTTTGAACCGAAAGTCCCTGCCTCAGGATTTGGTCGAAAAAACTGTCGATTTTTGAACCGAAATCATTATGACGCCGCCTTGAAATGTCAGCATTGGCCCCGCCCTGAAATGCCGGAACCATATCAAAACAGCGACTGATTTAGGAAATAAGGAATTTTTACTATTTTTGTAGATTAAAAGGACAATTTATGAGTCGTTACGCTTTAGTTACAGGAGGATCCAGAGGAATCGGCCGCGCCGTGTGCGTGGAACTCGCGCGCCGCGGCTACCCCGTGGTCATAAACTACAACTCGAACACCGCAGCGGCTGAGGAAACCGCCGCACTCGTGGCGCAGGCAGGCGGAACATCTGAGTTGCTCCCGTTCGACGTAGCTGACCCGAAAGTCGTCGAAGCGGCGCTCGAGCAGTGGCAGGACGCTCATCCCGAGGACTATATCGCAGTTCTTGTGAACAATGCCGGCATCCGCCGCGACCAGCTTCTCGTCTTTATGCAGGATGAGGAGTGGGACTCAGTCCTCAGCACCACGCTCGGCGGATTCTTCCACGTTACCCGCCGCCTGCTGAAGAATATGATGACCAACCGCTGGGGCCGCATCGTGAATATGGCATCGCTCTCAGGACTCAAGGGCCTGCCGGGGCAGGCCAATTATTCGGCTGCCAAAGCCGGCGTGATCGGGGCGATGAAAGCCCTCGCCCAGGAAGTTGCTCCGCGCAAAATCACCGTGAATTCCGTCGCCCCCGGATTCATCGCCACCGATATGACCAAAGACCTCGATGAGAAGGAACTGAAGAAAATGATACCCGCCGGCCGCTTCGGAAAGCCAGAAGAGGTCGCCGCCCTGGTGGGCTTCCTCGTTTCGGAAGAAGCCGCCTACATCACCGGACAGACCATTTCGGTGAACGGCGGGCTGTACACTTAAACGCAGACCTGGAATGAAGAACGGGAACACAGAACGGGAATGCAGAACGGGAATGCAGACCGGGAACGCAGACCGGGAACACAGACTGGGAACACAGACCGGGAACGCAGACCGGGAACACAGACCGGGAATGCAGAGCGGGAACACTGACCGGGAACGCAGACCGATGATGAAGAAGATAAGATGACCGGGCAGAAAATGGCCTGAATGGCCGCTTAACATAAAGCTCCCAAAATGACACTAAATAATAATTGCTTTTAAAACTGATTGATTATGAAAAAATTAATTGCCATCGCAGCCGCTATGCTGCTTGTCGCCTTTACGGCATCCGCACAGAAATCCATCCGCGTTCCGAGCGGTTACGCAGGTATGGTGGAGGAGGAGAACACTTTCCATTTCAACGGTGAGGACACCTCCATCGCAGTCTCGATGACTCACGGAGTATATTACACGCCGAATGTGTTCGTAGGTCTCGGCTTCGCCTTCGAGGGCAGCAGCGACTACTTCATTTTGCCGGTTTTCGCTTCCACGCGCTACATCTTCAACGAGCACGCGAAGGTTTCCCCGATGTTCTCAGCCCGTCTGGGCTCCTATGTCGGCGATGACCTCGGAGCTTACGGCGAAGCGGCGTTCGGTCTGAGATTCGCGTCCAGCAGCAAATTCGCATTCGCTCTCTCGCTGGTGGGCAAGTACATCTCCGATCTAGAATGCTATGAGTATCACGCGAATACCAGCTCGGAGTATGTCGACAAGAACTTCTCCGGAATAGGCATCCGCTTCAGCATCGAGTGGTAGTCAGTGATGATGGAAAAATAAGTTGGTGCAGTTTTGCAAAGGATTTGTGAGGATAAATTCGTTTGTGAAGAAGGAGTGTACTGGAGTACACGACTGATGAACAAATAAATTCAGACCCAAAAGACAAGCAAAAGGACAAGCAACAAGGCAAGCCAAAAGACAAGCCAAAAGACAAGCAAAACGACAAGCCAAAAGACAAGCCAAAAGACAAGCCAAACGACAAGCAAAACGACAAGCCAAAAGGCAAGCCAAACGACAAGCCAAACGACAAGCCAAAAGACAAGCCAAAAGACAAGCCAAAAGACAAGCAAAAAGACAAGCAAAACGACAAAGTATTAAGAACTTAAACACATAATGTCAGAAAGAAGGGTAGTAGTGACAGGAATGGGCATCTGGGGATGCCTGGGTCAGACACTTGACGCCGTGAGGGACTCGCTTTTTGCGGGCCGCTCGGGCATCGGCATAGAAGAAGAACGCAGGGAGTACGGTTTCCGCTCTCCTCTCACCGGCATAGTCCCGCGCCCGGCCCTGAAGGGCCTGCTGGACCGCCGCCAGAGAGTGGGGATGCCGGAAGAGGCTGAATACGCATATATGGCGTCGCGCGATGCTTTCGCCGCCGCCGGGATAGATGAGGATTATCTCTACGCGAACGAAGTGGGAGTCATCTTCGGAAACGACTCGTCAGCAGTTCCGGTCATCCAGACCGCGAAACTGATGGAGCAGTACAGGGACTCGGCGATGCTGGGCTCCGGACTGATCTTCCAGTCGATGAACTCCACCGTGAATATGAACATCAGCACGATCTTCCACCTGCGCGGCGTGAACTTCACGGTGAGCGCCGCCTGCGCAAGCGGAAGCCATTCCATAGGCCTCGGCTATATGCTTATCCGTCAGGGACTTCAGGATATGGTCCTCTGCGGCGGAGCTCAGGAGACCAACCGTTTCTCGATGGCCTCCTTCGACGCCCTCTCGGCTTTCTCCACCAGAGTCGACGAGCCTGCGAAGGCCTCCCGTCCTTTCGACCGCGACCGTGACGGACTCGTCCCGAGCGGCGGCGCGGCGGCCCTCGTGCTCGAGGACTATGAGCACGCGGTGAAGCGCGGAGCGCCCATCCTTGCGGAAGTCTGCGGCTACGGCTTCTCCTCGAACGGCTCCGGCGGCATCTCCCAGCCTAATTCCGACGCCTCCTACCTGGCAATGTGCCGCGCCCTGAAGGGAGCCGGCGTCACGGCAGATGACGTGGACTACATCAACGCCCACGCCACATCCACCCCTCAGGGGGATATGTTCGAGGCCATCGCTCTCGCCAGACTCTTCGAGGGCCGCAGGGCCTGGATCAGCTCCACCAAATCGATGACCGGCCACGAATGCTGGATGGCCGGAGCCAGCGAAATCGTTTACAGCATCCTTATGATGCAGAATGACTTTATCGCCCCGAACATAAACTTCGAGAATCCGGATGAAAATTCAGCGAAACTTCATATCGCCACCGAAACGAAACATCAGAAACTGAACGTGATCCTTTCCAATTCCTTCGGCTTCGGAGGAACCAACAGTGCACTGGTAATCAAAAGAATATAGATATAATGAACCTGACACCCGCCCTGGAAAAAGCTTACACCAAAGAGCATCTCAACGCCCGTGAGGCCCAGAGACTCGCGGAATTCATAGCCTGGGGGCCGATTATTTTCCAGGCCTCCCGTCTGATGCTGAAGTTCGGCATCCTCGACCTTCTGCGCGACAGCGACAAAGGTTTGACCCAGAAAGAGATTGCTGAAGCCACTCATCTGTCTGAATATGCCGTGAAAGTCCTCACCGAGGCCTCCCTTTCCATCGGGACCGTCCTCATCGACAAGGACAGCGATCGCTTCACCCTCTCCAAGACCGGCTGGTTCCTCCTGAACGACCCGGCCACGAGAGTGAACATAGACTTCAACCACGACGTGAACTACATCGGCTGGTTCGATCTCGAAGAAGCCCTCAAAACCGGTAAACCTGCCGGCCTGAAGCACTTCGGCGACTGGCCTACAGTATATGAAGCCCTTTCCGAGCTCCCGGAGCAGGTGCAGAAGAGCTGGTTCGCCTTCGACCATTTCTACTCCGACCACTCCTTCGACGAGGCTCTCAAGATAGTTTTCTCAGACCACTCCACCCGCACTCTTATGGATGTCGGCGGCAACACCGGCCGCTGGGCCCTCAGATGCGTGGATTATGATGAGAACGTGAAAGTGACCATCCTCGACCTGCCGCAGCAGTGCGAGATGATGCGAAAGCAGACGGCCGGATGCAAAGGCGCCGAAAGAATCGAAGGCTACAGCATAAATCTGCTCGATCCGCACGCGCAGTTTCCTCAGGGACAGCACGTTGACGCCATCTGGATGAGCCAGTTCCTGGACTGTTTCTCCGAGGATGAGATCTACAGCATACTCAGCCGCGCCGTGAAGGCGATGGACTCCGGCAGCCGCCTCTACATAATGGAGACCTTCTGGGACCGCCAGAAGTTCGAGCCCGCCACCCTTTGCCTCACGATGACCAGTCTCTATTTCACCGCCATAGCGAACGGAAACAGCAAGATGTACCACTCCGATGCGATGGAGGCTCTCGTAGGGAAAGCCGGAATGGAGGTCGAGAAAATCTACGACGGACTCGGCCAGGGACACAGCATAATGGTTTGCAAGACAAAATAATACAGATATATGGAAAGAAAAGAGATAGAAGAGAAGGTCCGCAATTTCATGGTCGAGGACCTCGAGATCGATCAGGAGAAGATCGTGGATGACGCCAACCTCAAGAAAGACCTGGGCATCGACAGCCTCGATTTCATCGACATCGTAGTCATCGTCGAAAAGACCTTCGGCGTGAAGATCAAGGCCGAGGAAATGGCCGGCGTGACCACATTCAGCAAATTCTGCGACTACCTTCAGAAGAAGCTCGCAGCATAGTCCCGCTCACTCGGAGGATGGAGGAACTTATTGACAATCAGCGCACAGACAAGGCTCAGAACGAGACTTCCGCGGCCGGCAAGCCGTCCAATGAGACCCCGCAGGCCGGCAAGCCGTCCAATGAAACTTCCGCGGCCGGCAAGCCGTCCAATGCTGCCGTCAAAGCCTGGAGCGGACGCAGCGGCGGACTTCCGTGGATGATACGTTCGCTCGTCGCACTTCTGAAAGTCGTGGACAGACGTATCATATACGGCGTGATGGCCCTGGTGGTCCCGTTCTATATGATTTTCAGCCGCAAGGGCTACCTCTCATCCTACCGTTTCTTCCGCCTCAGACTCGGCTACGGCCCGCTGAAATCCTTCTTCTGCGTCTATGGGAACCATTTCTGCTTCGGCAAGACCATCATAGACAAATATGCGGCCTATGCCGGAAAGACCTTCCGTTTCATCAACGCCGAACCGGATCTCTTCGCGGATCTGATGAACAGGGAAGGGGGCTTCATCCAGCTCAGTTCCCACGTGGGCAGCTTCGAGATGACAGGCTATCTGCTGACTTCCACCAAGCCCGTAAACGGTCTTGCCTACGGGGGTGAGACCGAGGTTATGATGGATTACAGAAGCCGCATAATGGCGAGCCACAATGTAAGGCTCATCCGTATGGACGGAAGTATGTCCGCCATCTTCGAGCTGAACGCCGCGCTGAACAGGGGCGAGGTCATCAGTATGACGGGAGACCGCCTTTTCGGCTCCCCGAAGGGCATCAGATGCGAGTTTTTCGGACAGCAGGCCCTGTTTCCGGCCGGTCCGTTCGCGCTCGCTGCACAGAAGGAAGTCCCTCTGCTCGCTGTGTTCAATATGAGGGAGCCGGGCGGGGCGTACAAGGTTTACGAGTACCGTCTGAGCGCCGATGCCGGTCTTCCGGCAAGGAAGAGATTGGCAGTCCTGGCTCAGGAATTCGCGGCCAGACTGGAGGGCGTGATAAGGATGTATCCGCTCCAGTGGTTTAATTATTATGATTTTTGGGCACTTCCGCAATGAATGAAGTAGAGCGCATAAATATACAGGAATTATTACCCCAGCGTCCGCCGTTCGTTATGGTGGACCGGATGCTTTCGTTCACCCCCGGGAGGGTGGTGACCTGCCTCACCGTCCGGGAAGACAACATCTTCACGGATGACGGGCGTTTCAGCGCATCCGGCCTGAACGAGAACATAGCCCAGACCTGCGCGTCCAGAATGGGTTATCTGAGCCGTATGAACGAAGGCAATGTGAAGCTGGGCTTCATCGGGGCCATAGACACTTTCCGGGTCCATCGTACCCCTCTGGTGGGGGAGACCATAGAGACGACTATGGAGGTTTTGGAAGAGGTGTTCAACATAGTGCTCGCCAGGGCGGCCGTGAGAATCGGGGACGAAGTCCTCGCGGAAGCGAAGCTGAAGATAGCCCTGAGCGGCATAACGAAGAAATGACACTGACACACGGAATACGGCCCCGATTGTGAATAAGGAAGTTACAAAGAATGTACAGAGAACTCAGAACAGATAAGGAGATAGAGATACGTTTCAGCGACGTGGATTCGATGAAGGTCGTCTGGCACGGGAATTACGTGAAGTATTTCGAGGATGCACGCGAGGCTTTCGGGGCTGAATACGGCCTCGGATATCTGGATATTTATGCGGCCGGCTGCTATCTGCCGCTGGTCGATCTGTCCCTTAAGTTCCACCGTCCCCTGACTTTCGGCAGCAAGGCGGTGGTCAGCGCCGTCTGGCGTCCCTGCGAGGCCGCGAAACTCATCTTCGACTATGAGATCAGAGACCTCAGCGACGGTTCCGTGGCAGTCACGGGCCGCAGCACTCAGGTCTTTATGGATCTGGATTACCATCTCCTCTGGACGGCTCCGGAGTTTTTTGAAAACTGGAAGAAAAAGTGGATTGTAAAGTAGTCATACGTGCAGCCGATTGCATAATCTCTCCTCTGGGAATGAGCTCGGAGGAGAATTACGCCGCCGTGTATGCGGGTGAAAGCGCGGTCCGCCGTTACGAAGGTATGGGAAAGCGCGGCGAGAGCGTGGTTATGTCCCGCCTTGACCGCGAAAAGATAAAGGAAGAAAGACGCCGCAGAGGCATAGGGGAGGAATACAGCTTCTTCGAAGGCCTGTGCGTGATGGCGGCATTGGACGCTGTGGCGGCCGCAGGTGTGGACGCCTCGAGTGAACGCACTCTGTTTGTCGTTTCCACGACAAAGGCGAACGTGTCGATGCTCGGCGGCGCGAATCCTGAGCTTCCTGCAGACAGGAAACTTCCGGGCGTGGCTGCGCGCGCGGTGAGCGGGTATTTTCACAATCCTAACGCTCCGGTCGTGGTCTGCAACGCCTGCATTTCGGGGGTTAGCGCACAGATTCTGGCGTTGAGGGCCCTGCGAAGCGGCCGCTACGATGCGGCGGTGGTCGTGGGAGCGGACGAGCAGTCCGAATTCATATTCTCGGGGTTCCTCTCCTTCAAGGCTCTTTCCGATGAACCTTGCCGCCCGTTCGACGCTGACAGAAAGGGACTTAACCCCGGGGAAGCGGCCGCGGCGACAGTGCTCAGGGCTGTGGACAGAGCGGAGAAAGGCGACTGGGTTCTGGTGGCGGGAGCTTCGAGAAACGATGCGAACCACATCAGCGGCCCGTCCCGCACCGGCGAAGGCAGTATGCTGGTACTCAAGCAGATGCTGCGCTACTGCACTCCCGATGAACTCGCGTTCATCAATGTCCACGGCACCGCGACGGCCTATAACGACGAGATGGAATCCATCGCCATCGACCGCGCAGGCCTGATCGATGTGCCCGTCACCGGACTCAAAGGCTGCTACGGCCACACGATGGGCGCCGCCGGTCTGCTCGAAAGCATACTCGCGATGCGCGCGGTCGAACACGGCTGCGTGCTTGCCACCAGGGGATTTTCGCGCCCGGGCGTTTCCCGCCCGGTCAATGTCTCCAGCGTCAACCGCCCGACTTCCCGCCATTCGTTCATCAAGCTTATTTCAGGCTTCGGCGGCAGCAATGCCGCCCTGCTTTATCGTCAGGAGGGTATGGTATGAGAAAATGGATCGGAATACGGCCTGACGCCCTGCTGCGTGACGGAGTGAAAGCCGCTGAATATCAGAGCACCGGAGCGCAGCTGCTCTCGGACATATATCACGGGGAAATAGCAGACTGGCCCAAGTTCTTCAAGATGGACGGCCTGTCGAAACTCGGTTTCCTCTGCTCGGAACTGCTTCTGCGTGAGGAGGGTGAGACCCGCCTCGGGGAAGGGGAGTACCGCACTGACAGGGCCGTGCTGCTTTTCGGCCGCACAAGTTCTCTGAGTGCTGACAGAAACTATCAGCAGACCATAGACGATCCGCAGAACTATTTCCCGAGTCCGGCGCTCTTTGTCTATACTCTTCCGAACATAGTCACTGGGGAGATTTCCATCCGCAACCATTATCGCGGGGAGACCACTTTCCACGTGCTGGAGGGTCCTGACGCGGCTCTGATGGCTTCGCTCATCTTCGATGCCTTTCAGGATGATGTCACGGATTCCGTACTCTTCGGCTGGCTGGACTCCGCCTCGACGGATGATTTCAAAGGTTTCACCGCCCTCGCCCGCAGGGGAGAGTCGCAGAAGGAGCTGAGAGAGGAAACAGATAAAATCTTCGCGGCACTCAGGCAAGCTCAGTGACCGCGGACAGCGGTGCGGTCATTGAGCGTGTCGAAATGACTGAGCACCGCTCACCGATAACGGAAGAATTAAAGAAAAGCATATAAAATTTAAAATACGTATGGAAGAATTGATAGCAAAACTTAAGGACGAAATCATCGAAGTGCTTAACCTTGAGGATGTAAAGCCTGAAGATATCGACAATGACGCTCCTCTTTTCGGCGAAGGCCTCGGACTGGACTCCATCGACGCCCTTGAGCTGATCGTGCTTATGGAGAAGAACTACGGCATCAAGCTCCAGGACCCTTCGAAGGGCAAGGAAATCTTCAAGTCGGTAAATGTTATGGCCGACTACATTTCCAAAAACCGCACGAAGTAGTATGCCGTCCTCCCGTCCGGTCTATATCAGCGGAAGCGGAATTGTCTGTGCAGCAGGGCTTTGCAAAGAAGAAGTCCTGCAGACTCTGCTGTCCTGCCGCAGCGGCATAGCTCCCGTACGCTATCTTCAGACGCAGCACTCCGAATTCCCTGTCGGTGAAGTGAAACTCACTGATGCTCAGATGCGTGAGCGTCTCGGGATTCCCGAGGGCGAAGCGAGCGTGAGGACATCGCTGGAAGGGATGCTCGCATTGGGCGAAGCCCTGAAAGAAGCGGGACTCAGGCGGGAAGACTTGCGTCAGGCGGGCTTCATTTCGGGCACCACCGTGGGCGGAATGGACCAGACCGAGCGCCGCTACCTCGATTTCCTCGAAAATGACAGGGAGAACGCTTACCTTCGCACCCACGACTGCGGCTCAGGTTCGGAGCTGATTGCCGACCGTTACGGGGACTTCGCGTTCATAAACACCATTTCCACAGCCTGCTCCTCGGCCGCGAATGCAATCGGGCTTGCCGCGGAGATGATCCGTCTGGGCGAAGCGGAAATCGTGGTCTCGGGCGGGGCCGAGTGCCTCACGCGCTTCCATCTGAACGGCTTCAACTCGCTGATGATACTCGACCGCCGTCCCTGCCGTCCCTTCGATGCGGAGCGGGCCGGACTGAACCTGGGCGAAGGCGCGGCCTACATCGTGCTCGAATCCGAAGAGTCGCTGAAAAAGCGCGGCGCACGCCCGCTCGCACGGCTCTCCGGCTACGGCAACGCCTGCGACGCATTCCACCAGACCGCCTCGTCGCCTGACGGAGAAGGCGCGTATCTGGCTATGTGCAAGGCACTTGACGATGCAGGCCTTCGGCCAGTGGACATAGATTACATCAATGCCCACGGCACAGGAACTCCGAACAATGACTTGAGCGAAAGCACGGCGATGCTCCGGGTTTTCGGGGAGAACCTCCCTCCGATGTCCTCCACGAAGTCCGTGACCGGCCATACCACAAGCGCTTCGGGAGCCATAGAAAGCGTAATCTGCCTGCTCGCGCTGCGCGAAGGTTTCCTCCCGGTAAACTGCGGCTGGAGCAATCCTATGCCTGAGAACAATGTCAGACCGAATATGGAAATTTCGCGCGGAACCGTCCTGCGTCATATCCTCTGCAATTCCTTCGGCTTCGGAGGAAACGATTCTTCGCTCATAATATCCGCTCTATGAAAAAGATATATGTGATATCCGCAAAGCAGATCTCCATTCAGCAGCCTCTGTGCGAGGACTGGATGACAGCGCCGCTGCGCTATGAGCAGGATTATGTCCGCTGCACGGATCCTGATTTCAGGCAGTTCATCTCGGCGGGCGAGGCGCGCCGAATGGGAAAACTCTTCAAGCGCGCGCTTGCCACTTCTCTGTCAGCACTTTCCGAAGGCGGCATCGAACATCCGGACGCCATCATCACGGGGACGGGCTTTGGCAGCGCTGAGAATACCGGGCTCTTTCTGGACGCTATGGTGCGGGAGGGCGAAAGCCTTCTGAAGCCTACCCAGTTCATGCAATCGACCCACAACACGACTTCATCCCTGATAGGCATACACACCGCTTCCCACGGCTACAACTCCACTTATTCGCAGAAGTTCCTCTCTTTCGACAACGCCCTTCTCGACGCCTGGCTGCAGCTGCGGCTGGACAAGATACATTCCGCCCTGGTGGGCTGCCACGATGAGACCACAGAGCTCTTCCGCACTTTCCTGCGCAAGGGAGGGTTCGTATCTGACTGCGAAATCTGCAGCGAGGGAGCGGTGTCGCTTCTGCTTTCGGATTCTGCTCCGCAAAAGCCTCTCTGCAGCCTCGGAGGGGTCTGGATAAAGAACCGCCCGTCGCCTGAAGAGATTCGTGGCAGAATTCTCAAAATGCTGGAAGAGAATGGATTAAATCCTGAAGATGTGGGCGTCGTGATGACCGGAATGAACGGGAGCGAAACGGACAGCGACTATTCCGCCGTCCTCGATTCGGCAGTGCCTGAGGCTCGGAAACTAAGCTACAAGCCTCTGTTCGGAAACAGCTTCACGGCACCGGCTCTCGGAGTCTATGCCGCCTGCCATTGCCTGGCACAGGACAGGATTCCGGCAAGCCTGAGTCCAGACGGAGCGGAGCACTCCTGCGGGAAGGCTGTCCTTGCGGTGAACATAGCCGAAAGGCGGCATTGTTCGCTTATACTTCTGATGCGTGTTTGAATTGACTGCGGAGCAGTCGGATAATTTTTGTAGTTTTGCATCTGCAACTGGAGCGGATGCAGGCTCCGGTGGAAAGCATATATGTGGAAAATTGTACCGATAGCACTGATACAGAGCGTGTTTCTCGCGCTCGGGCAGGTCTTTCTGAAACTGGCTCTCGCCAGGATGGGAGACTTCGTCTGGAAGTGGAAGTTCCTGCTCAGCCAGCTCACCAACTGGTGGTGGCTCGGCTGCGGGCTTTCCTTTCTGACAGCGTCGCTGCTGTGGTTCTACATACTCAAGCATTTCCCTTTCAGCATCGCATATCCGATGAGTTCGCTCAGTTACGTGATGGGAATGCTGGCGGCCATCTTCATCTTCGGAGAGCAGGTGCCGCTGGTGCGCTGGATCGGAATACTGCTGATACTGCTCGGCTGTGTGTTGATAGCTAGATAGTTATGAAGAAATTTATTATACTTTGCGCTCTTCTTGCCGCTTCGCTCGGGACTCCGTGCACGGCCCGTGAAACCCTCGCGCCGGCGGGGTTGCAGGCGGGTCAGTCCTCTTCTGACAAGATTCTGAAGAAGATAACATCCGCGGCCTCGGGAATGAGGACTATGAAATGCGATTTCGTTCAGATCCGCAAGATGTCCCTCCTGGCGGATGAGATAAAGTCCTCGGGCGTAATGTATTTCGAGAAGCCTTCCAGACTCCGCTGGGAGTACAGGGAGCCTTCCGCCTATGTAATGACCATTGACGGCGGCACCGTGACCATAGATTCTGCGGCCGGGCACAGCGTCAGCGACGCCTCTTCGAGCCGTATGTACAAAGCTGTCGCGGATATGGTAATGGGCTGTATGTCAGGAGAAAGCCTTAAGGACACCAGAATGTTTCGCACAGGCTTCACCGACCTCGGTTCGGTCTGGGTGGCGGAACTCAAGCCTGTGCGCAAGGACCTGCAGCGGATGTTCGAGAGCCTGGTGCTGAATTTCGACGCATCCACCGGACTGCTCAGAAGTATGGTAATGAATGACGCGGCAGGCAACAGCACGAGCATAACGGTGTCAAATGTTTCTGTAAACGGAAATTATGGAATTGACTGGTAGTTTCTTCACGCTCCTTTCTTCAGAAGTGAACGAAGGGGTGGGAACATATAATCTCAAGCTGAACGGGGATCATTTCATCTTCCGCTGCCATTTTCCGGAGCAGCCCATAGTTCCGGGCGTCTGCCTCATTCAGATGCTCACCGAACTGCTGTCCGCAAATGCCGGCAGAAGGCTCTTTATCAAGGAAATGCACCGCGTGAAATTTATCCGCCCGGTCTATCCGGACCAGACTCCTGAACTCAGCTGTCAAGTAACTTCATACCGCGATGACGAAGGGGCCGTCTCAGTTTCGGCAGTATTCACTCCGCTCGGAGAGCCCGGGGACGTACTCTGCAGATTTTCAGCCACTCTCGTCGATCGCACCTTTTAATCGAACCTATGGAATTCTGCGTAATAATACCCACATACAATAATCCGGGGACCCTGCGCGAGGTAGTGGAGAGGGTGCTGGAGCAGTGCAGCGACGTGATCGTGGTCGATGACGGCAGCACCGTACCCGCCGCGAGCATTCTGAAGGGCGTGCCGGTGGAGGTGATTCCCCATAACCGCAACCTCGGAAAAGGTGCCGCCCTGCGCACCGGCTTCTACAGGGCAGGGTGCGAAGGCTATACCCACTGCATAACGATAGATGCTGACTCCCAGCATTTCCCGGAAGATATCCCTGCTCTCTGCAAGCTCTCCGAGCAGAACCCGGACGCTTTCATAATAGGCAGCCGCAGTCTTACTGCGGACAATATGCCCCGGGGCAACACCTTCGCGAACCGCTTTTCGAATTTCTGGTTCCGGCTCCAGACCGGCCAGAACCTTCCCGACACCCAGTCGGGCTTCCGCATCTATCCTCTGGACTCGATTCACGGTCTGAACCGCATCACTGCGCGCTATGAGGCCGAACTGGAGTTTATGGTCTATGCCGCCTGGCACGGAGTGAAGATGATTTCCGCGCCCATCAGGGTCTGCTACCCCGAGGACAGGGTTTCGCATTTCCGCCCCGTGGCCGATTTTATGCGCATAACTGCCCTTAACACAGTGCTTTGCTTCGGTGCCCTGTTCTACGGGCTGCCGCTTGCCATATACAGGAACCTGCGTGATAATGAAAGCGTTCCGAAGCTTCGGAACAGTAAGGGATAGAGAATACAATGGTCAGATTTTTCCTCGCTCTCTACGACTTCCTCTCCGGACGGAAGGGCCTGACGCTGATGATATTGGCGGCAGTGGTCGCCGTGTGCGTGTGGTCGGCCTGCCGCCTGCATTACGAGGAGGACATCTCGGAGTTCCTGCCCATCGACGAGCGGAACACGGAGGAGGTGGAGTTTTTCTCGCAGCTGAACGAGCAGAGCCGCGTGGCGGTGATTTTCCGCTATGACAGCACGGAAGTCGCTGTGGCTGAGGTGGATTCGGAATACCTGCAGGGCGGGGCATCTTCTGACGAGGCTCTCATCGCCGCGATGGACTGCTTCGAAGAGCTTTGGTATGAGGCCGACACCCTGATGACCGTTCCGGATATGAGCGCGACCGTCGATCAGAGCTCGGCACTCGATCTGATCGCCCAGGTGCAGACGCGCTATCCGAGTTTTCTTCGCGGGGAGGATTATGCGAGAATGGATTCGCTGCTTGCCCTTCCGGGCTATGTGCAGCAGCAGATGGAGGCGAACAGACGCCTTCTGTCCCTGCCTCAGGGAGCCTTCCTCGCGACCACTGTGCCTTATGATCCGCTGCATCTCTTCACCCCTGTCCTTCAGAGACTTGCGCAGGCGGGCACCAACACCGGCTACCGCGTGGTGGACGGTCATCTGCTGCACGGCGAAAAGCCCGTCGGCCTGATTTTCTTCGACTCGCCGAACGGTCAGAGCGAGTCCCGGCAGAACGAAGCGCTCTCCGAAATGCTCTCGCAAGTGGGTGGACAGGTCGCGCAGAGGTGCCCCGGCATCAGCGTTTCAGCCGTCGGGTCGCCGGTCATAGCGGCGACCAATGCGCACCGCATCAAGACGGACAGCATCTGGGCGGTGGCCCTCGCCGTGATAGGAATCTTCCTGGTCCTGGGACTTTCGTTCAGGAATTGGAGATACATAATGTGGATAGCCCTGTCCCTGCTTTTCGCCGGGGTGTTCTCTCTGGGCCTTATCGGGCTCATAAAGGACAGCATTTCCATAATCGTGCTGGGGATGGGCTCCATCATAGTCGGAATCGCGGCGAACTATCCGCTGCATTTTATGCACTATCTGCGGGACACGCGGGACAACCGCCTGACTCTCCGTGATATGGTCTCCCCGCTTCTGACCGGAAACATCACCACAGTCAGCGCTTTCCTCTGCCTTATCTTCCTTAAGGCTAAGGCTATGCACGACCTCGCCCTTTTCGGCTCGTTTATGCTGGTCGGGACTATATTGTTCGTTCTGATCATTATGCCGCTTTTCGCGAAGCCGGTCCGGACCTCCGTGGGGGAGAAGAACCGTCTGAAGGCCGAAAAGCCTCTGCGTGAGCCGGGTAGGCTCCGCCGTGCCGTGCCGTGGGTGATGGTGGCGGTGACCTTGATTATAATGATAAGCGGCAAGGGAGGGGAGTCTTTCGACACTGACCTGCATCATATAAACTATATGACTAAGCAGCAGCAGGCCGACCTGGACCTGCTGCAGGGCAGTCTGGACAGTATGGGCGGCGGGTCCGTAGTGGCATCGCTCCTGCCTTCAGATGAAGAGAGGGCCGGATTGGACGGCCGGTGGCCGGCCTTCTGGAAAGAACACGCAGAGTGCATCACTCAGCTGGAGGAGAGCGCGCGGGCTCTGGGATTCTCGGAGAGCGCTTTCGAGCCTTTTGTGGAATCCACCCGCGAAGATCCGCAACTACTTACCCGTCAGGACTTTGCTTCGGCGGATATGGGCAAGGTGGTCACGTCCCTTGTGACATCCCTCTCGCAGGATTTCGATATGGTGCTCGCGATGTGTAGCCTCGTGGTCTTCATTTTCCTCTGGCTCTCGTTCGGAAGTCTTGAACTCGCTCTGCTGTCGTTCCTTCCGCTGGCCGTCGGCTGGGTGTGGATTCTGGGCATAATGAATCTGCTCGGCATCCAGTTCAACATCGTGAGCATCGTGCTGGCGACTTTCATCTTCGGTCAGGGGGATGATTACACGATTTACATAACGGAGGGTCTGATGAAGGAATATGCCCTCGGAACGCGCTCATTGTCAGACAGAAACGAGAGCGTGCTGATTTCCGCCGTTCTGATGTTCATAGGCATCGGCACCCTGATAATCTCGGGGCACCCGGCTATGCGCTCGCTCGCGGAAATCACGATTCTGGGTATGTTCGTCGTGGTCGTGATGGCCTGCTTCCTGCCTGAGTGGATCTTCCGCTACCTCACGCGAAAGCACGGACGGCAGATCCGGCAGATGCCTGTGACGCTGGGAAGATGGCTGCGGACCGCTTTCGCCTTCGCTTTCTTCCTGATTTTCACGATTATACTCTCTCCTGTCGCTATGCTCGTGTTCGCGATCGGGCCGCGCCGCCGCTGGAAGGAGAAATGGCTTCACAGAATCATCTGCAACTTCTCCCGCTTTGTCATCCGCAGGGTTCCCGGGGCGAAGTTCGAGCTCCGTAACGGCTCCGGCGAGGACTTCAGCCGCCCGGCAGTCATCATAAGCAACCACCAGTCGCATCTGGATCTGATGTGCCTGCTGATGCTGACTCCGAAGATGGTCGTGGTGACGAATAAATGGGTCTGGAACAACCCTCTCTACGGGGCTCTGATCCACCGCGCTGAGTTCGTGCCTGCGGAGGACGGCATCGGGGATGCGCTTCCGAAACTTCGAGACCTAGCCTCGCGCGGCTACAGCATAATGATTTTCCCGGAAGGGACCCGCTCCGAGGACTGCAGCATCCAGAGATTCCACCGGGGGGCCTTCCACGTCGCGGAGGAGCTCGGGCTCGACATCCTGCCGGTCTATCTGCACGGCGTCGGCCACGTGCTGCCGAAGATGGACTTCATGCTCCGCCCTGGAAGCATCTATGTGGAAGTGGGTCAGAGAGTTGCGCCGGGCGACACACGTTACGGCGCGACTTCCCGCGAGCGCACTTCCGGTTTCAGGAAACTCTACAGGGAGCGCTACGCGCAGATCTGCCGCGAGCGCGAGAATGCCGCGTATTGGCTGCCGTTCGTTCGGAGCCAGTACCTCTACAAGGGCAGCGAGGTGTCTTCGCGCGCGAAACGCTCTCTCTCTGATTCCGATGCTCTCGCAAAGGCCATAGACAGCATTCCGGCAGCCTGCGGCGCTGTTGTGATGGACCATTCCGGCCAGGGCGAGACAGCGTTCCTGATTGCTCTCACCCATCCTGCCGCTGAAGTTTATGCCTTCGAGCAAGACACTGAGCTTCATAGAGTTGCGGCGGCCTGCGCCAATGCTCCGGCCAATCTTCATTTCCTCCCGGGCCGTTCCGGAGATTCTTCCGAACTCCCGTGGAGCGGTATGTACAGCGTAGTATATTGCGATGGAGAATAAGACCTGCATAGTCATAGGCGGCGGTCTGGGCGGACTCTTCACCGGGGCCCTGCTCGCCGTTCGCGGCTATAAAGTGACTGTCCTCGAGAAAAATGCGTCCGTCGGAGGCGGGCTGCAGTGCTTCGTGCGCGGGGGCGAGAAGTACGAGACAGGAATGCACGTGGCGGGAGGCTTCGAGCGCGGCGCCGTGCTCGGGCGTCTCTGCCGTTATCTCGGAGTGCGGCCGCAGGTTGCGGCCAATGACGCCCTGGCTACAGTCTTTTATCTTTCGGATTCTTCCCGCTACGATCTGCCTTGCGGCCGCAGCGCTCTGACGGAATACCTCATTTCGCGCTTTCCGTCTGAGGCTCAGGGGATTGAAGCCTATATGGAAGCTCTTTACACCCTGTCCAGGGAGGAGGAACTTTTCTATCTGAAGCCCTTTACCGAGCCGGAATCCGTGGTCGGAGCCGGGCATTCCCCGGATTTTCTCACCAGCGCTTCGGGCTTTATAGCCAAATATGTTGATGATAGCCGTCTGCGCTCGCTTCTGGCTTTCCTCGCGCCGCTGTATGCGGGCGAGCAGGACCGCACTCCCGCTTTCGTCCACATAATGGCCTCGGTTCTGCTCATCGACCACCCCTGCCGTTTCGACGGGGGGAGCGATATTCTGGCCGAAGATCTGGCTTCTGTGATACGGTCCCGTGGCGGGGAAGTCATTACGCGGGCGGAAGTGGTGTCCGTAGAGATGGAGGACAGGAGGATTCACGCTGTCAGGACCGGGGATGGAAAGTCCTATTCCGCTTCGAACTATATATCTGACATACATCCGCTTGCGCTTCTGCGCACCCTTCCTTCCTCTGCCTTTCCGAAGCATTACTCGACACGTCTGAAGGAGATTCCGCTGACCGCTTCGGCATTCAAGGTCTATATCCGTCCTTCTCAGGGCGCGGTCCCTTTCTCGGCCCATCCGCTTTTCGTTTACAGGGACTATGGCTCCGAATGGAAAATGTCCCTCACCGAGGGCTGGCCTCAGGGCGTGGCCTGTTTTATGACGCCTTCCGCTGACGGGAAATCCGCCTCCCATCTGAGCCTTCTCAGCACGATGGACTTCTCCCAGGTGGAGCCCTGGGCTGACGGGGGGAGTTTCCGGCGCGGCGAAGGGTATGCGCAGTGGAAGGACGCGAGGATGGAGTCCCTGCTCGATCTCGCATCCGCCGCTCTGCCTTCACTCTCCGTAAAATCCTCTGGCTCAGTGGCTCCGTACAGGAGTTTCGCAGCTTCGCCCCTCACTTTCCGGGACTGGTACGGCACGGAGAGGGGCTCAAGTTATGGTTTTGCGAAAGATTATGATTATCTTGCGCTTTCACATCTTTCAGTGCGCACCAGGATTCCGAATCTGTTCCTGACGGGGCAGAACGTGAACCTGCACGGTATAGGGGGAGTTCCTATGACCGCTATCGAGACGGCTGAAGCTGTGGAGGGAAACAGAGAACTGAGGGAAGAAATTTCGAGAGTTAAGTAGGGATGTTTTTCAGAAGATTGGCTACATTTTTTCTCGCCCTGCTGGCGGCGCTTCCGCTCGGGGCGCAGGAGATAAATATCTGGGGGGACCAGACCGGGCACCACGCCCGTCAGGCTATAGTGAGACCGTATCTCAGCGAAGGTTCATCCATCTCCGTAATAATCTGTCCGGGAGGCAGTTATTATTGGCTGGACTTTGACAATGAGGGGAAGCTTGTGGCCAGATGGCTGAACTCTCACGGCATAAGCGCCTATGTGCTTTCCTACCGGGTGGGCGGAGTGACTCCGTTCATCTTCCACAGGGCTCTGGTGTTCAGGGGCAAGAGGCATCCGGATATGATATCCGACCTGCAGAGAACCGTCAGCCTGGTGCGAAGCGGCGCCCTCGGGGAGCCCGCTCCGGAAAAGCTCGGAGTTATGGGCTTCTCGGCCGGAGGCCATCTGGCGATGTCCTCGGCCTGCTTTTTCGATACTGATTTCGCGGGGGAGCAGCTCGGGGCGCCCTCACAGACGAGTCTGAGGCCGGATTTCGTGGCTCCGATTTATCCGGTGGTCACGATGCGGGAGCCTTACTGCCACCATCGCTCCCGTAGGGGCCTGCTTGGGGACAGCAGGGTATATTCCCGGAAATTAAGGGATTCGCTCTCGCTGGAAAGGCACGTGAGACCGGACTGTCCGCCGGTGTTCCTGCTTAACGCTGAGGATGATCCGGTGGTGGACTGGCACAATTCGGCTCTGCTGGATTCCGCGCTGACTGCGGCCGGAGTGAGACATAAATATTACCGCTTCGAGACCGGCGGACACGGTTTCGGAGCGAACCCGGAGAAGGGGAACGAAGCGACCCGAAACTGGCTGAACCTGTTTCTGGACTGGGTAAGGGAGTTGTACCCTGCTGCGGTCCCTGAGCTTGTCGAAGGGCCGCGGAGCACGGTAAGCAAATAATGATTGGACGGCTGAAAGCCGGCCGAAAGAAATATAACTATGGACATAGAATTTCGCACGCCCGAAGAGATCAAGGCGTATCAGGAGGAGCTGCTGCACAAGGCGCTCGTGTATCTGAAGGAGAATTCGCGCTACTACCGGCGGGTGTTCTCCGAGAACGGCATTGACATTGACGAGGTCAGGCATCTGGAGGATCTGGAACGCATTCCGTTCACGGAGAAGAAGGACCTGCAGCTCTACAACGACGATTTCTGCTGCGTACCGCGCAGCAAGATAATCGATTATATCACGACTTCCGGAACTCTCGGCGAGCCGGTGCTCTTCGGCTGCACGGACGCCGACCTGGACCGTCTGGCCTACAACGAGGAGAAATCCTTCCGTTGCGCGGGCCTGGACGAGAACAGCGTGCTCCAGCTGATGACCACCATCGACAAACGCTTTATGGCGGGTCTGGCTTACTTCCTGGGACTCAGGAAGATGGGCGCGGGAGTGATACGCGTCGGGAACGGCATCCCGGAGCTTCAGTGGGACACCATCCGCCGCTTCCGCCCGGACTCCATTATGTGCGTGCCTTCATTCATCCTGAAACTCATCGAATACGCTGAGGCTCACGGGATTGACTACCGTCACAGCAGCATACGCAAAATCATCGGTATCGGCGAGGGCCTGCGTGAACAGGACTTCAGCCTGAATCTGCTCGGAAGGCGCATCCACGAGAAATGGCCGGAGGTAAAACTCTATGCCACTTACTCTTCCACCGAAATGGGCGCGACTTTCAGCGAGTGCGACTGCGGTCAGGGCGGCCACGTGCATCCGGAGCTCATCATCGTCGAGATCATCGGTGAGGACGGCAAGCCTGTTCCTGACGGACAGCCGGGCGAAGTGGTAGTCACTACGCTCGGAGTCGAGGCTATGCCGCTGCTGCGTTTCCGCACGGGCGATGTCAGCGTGAAGCACACTGAGCAGTGCGGCTGCGGAAGGTGGTCCTACCGCCTCTCGCCGCTTCTCGGACGCAAGAACAATATGATAAAGCTCAAGGGCACGACCCTCTATCCGCCGGCGATAAATGATGTCCTGGACAACACCGAATACGTTGACAATTACGTGGTTATAGTCCGCAATTCCGATGCGGGGACGGATGACGTCCTCGTGAAGGTCGGCCTGAAATACACTCCGGACTTCGACGTCGTGAAGGAACTCAAGGACCGTTTCCGCTCCCGCATCCGCGTGGCTCCGGCCGTCGAGATCTGCCCTGTTCCCGAGATTGCCGCCATCAACTTCCCGGCGAAGAGCCGCAAGCCTGTCAAGTTCATCGACGAAAGAAAAAAATAACCGTATGGATACCGCACGTTTCGAGGGGATGCGTCCCTACTGTGATGAGGAAGTGCCTGCCGCAATGCAGCGCATAGCCTCCCATCCTTCGTTCCCGCTGCTTTCCGCCTTCCTGTATCCGGACCGCCCGGTGGAGGAAGTCCGGGAGCTGTTCAGGTCTTTCCGCAACATCTCTGAATTCCAGCTGAATGCGATGAAGGCCTTCAACGAGCAGGTCATCTCGCGGACCATCACGGAGTTCACCTACGGCGGAGTCGAAAAGATCGACCCTTCGAAACGCTATCTCTACGTCAGCAACCATCGCGATATCGTGCTGGATTCCAGTCTGATGCAGTATGTGCTCTATCTGAACGGGCACGATACCACCGAGATAACTTTCGGCGCGAACCTGATGCAGGGTCAGCTCCTGATAGACTTCGGCAAGAGCAACAAGATGTTCCGCGTCGAGAGGGCCGGAGTCACTCCGCGCGACTTCTACAACAGCTCCCTGCTTCTGTCCGATTACATCCGCTACACCCTTCTGGAAAAGCGCCGGAGCGTCTGGATCGCCCAGCGCAACGGCCGCACGAAGGACGGAGTGGACCGCACCGACCAGGGCATAGTGAAGATGTTCGGAATGAGCGGGGGCGGAGACCGGGTGGCTTCGCTCTCGCAGCTGAACATAATGCCGGTCAGCGTGTCCTACGAGTGGGAGCCGTGCGACGTGCTGAAGGCCCTCGAACTCTATGTGACCCGCAGCGGCGGCACTTACGTCAAGAAGCCGGGCGAGGACCTGAACAGCATCCTGACCGGTCTCACGCAGCCTAAGGGGCGTATGCACATCGAGTTCTGCGACCCGGTGACTGCGGAGGATCTGCACGCGTTCGACGATGTGCCCAACGTGCAGTTCCACAGGAAGGTGGCGAATCTCCTGGACCGCCGCATCTGCGCGGCGTTCCGCCTGTCGCCCAACAACTACATCGCGCACGACCTGCGTTACGGCCAGAGAGCCTTCGCGGACCGTTACACCGATGAGCAGATGGTGGCCTTCGATGACCGCCTCGAGTCGCTGAACAAATACCAGGACGCTGATCCTGAGATTCTTAAGGATATATTCCTCGGCATATATGCGAATCCTGTCGCAGTTCCTGTAGCTGAATAATGGACTTCTGGGAAATATTCACTCTCGTCACCGGACTCATATACATCGTGCTCGAAATCCGCCAGAGCCGCTGGATGTGGGTCGTGGGCGTGCTGACAGGGGTCGCCGCCGTCGTGGTATTCGCGCGGCAGTCGCTCTGGGCGTCGATGGGGCTGAACGCCTACTACGTCGCGATCTCCTTCTGGGGGCTGTACGCCTGGGCGCGGGACGAGCGGAAATTGGACGCCTCGGCAGAGGCGGCCGCAGACGCTCTGCATCTGCGTCCAATCTCGCTCCGCATTCTGCTTCTCAGCGCTTTGCTGCTTGCCGCCGGCACCGCGGCGCTCGTGCTGCTGCTTCGCGCGCTCGGGGATCCGATGTCCGCGCTGGATGCGGGCGTGGCTGTGCTCAGCGCCATCGCCACCTGGTGGCTCTCGCGTTCGCACATCAGCCAATGGTGGCTCTGGATCGCCGCCGACCTCTGCTCCACGCTGCTCTGTCTGAGTCAGGGACTGTATTGGATGACAGCGCTTTACGCTTTCTACACCCTTTCCGCCGGAGTTGGCTATGTGCATTGGCGCCGGCACGGGGTGTATATTCAATGACGTGTGTTATTTTTAGCACTTACTCGGTAAAATCAATTATCTTTGCAGACTGAATCGTAAATTGAGTTTGATAATTAATACTCTGGAATATGATAATCATCGTCGAAAGCGGTGCCACCAAAACTGACTGGTGCTCCGTATCGGAATCCGGTAAGGTGTTCAATGTGAAGACCGTCGGAATGAATGTCGCAGTGATGCCTGTCGAGGCCATCCGTGAGATAATTAACGAGGCGGTTCCGGGCCTGAATCCTGAGAATGAGAAAGTTACCGAGGTACATTTCTATGCCGCGGGTCTTATCGTGTCGCCGGGCGAGACCGTTCCGGCCTCCGCTGCGAACCTGCACGGGACTCTCACGGGCTTCTTCCCGCAGGCCCGGATGGAGTACGCTTCGGATCTTCTGGCTGCCGCCCGCGCTGTCTGCGGCCACAAGCCGGGCATCGCGGCCATCCTCGGCACAGGCTCGAACAGCTGCTTTTTCGACGGGGAGAATGTGGTGAAGAACGTGCGCTCCGCAGGCTTCATCCTCGGTGATGAAGGCGGAGGTGCCTGTCTCGGAAAGCTCTTTATGGCCGATTTCCTGAAAGGCCTGGTTCCCGAGCCGGTTTCCTCCGAGTTCTCTTCTGAATTTACCGTGGACTATCTTACTGTGGTTCAGGACGTTTACAAGAGCGCGGCTCCTTCTAAATACCTCGGAGGCTTCGCCCCGTGGATTCTTCAGCGTTATGAAAGCTGCCCATATGTCCGCAATCTGGTGGAGCAGAATTTCCGCAACTTTATCGAAAGGGCTCTCAAGCAGTATGACATCGTGAATTACCCTGTAGGTGTGGTCGGAGGCTACGGCTATCATAATCAGGCGATTCTGCGAAAGGTGGCTTCCGAATACGGCATCCGTTTCACCGAAATCATCGCCGCCCCAGTAGACGGACTTGTAAAATATCATAAAGGAGAAATATAATGAGAACGACCGAACAGCCGTCGCATTACAACGACCTGGACAAAATGAGCGTGGCTGATATCCTCCGCGGTATCAATGCCGAAGATATGAATGTGCCCGTAGCAGTCGGCAAGGCTATCCCGCAGATCGAGAAGCTCGTGGAGGGGATTGTTCCACGGGCGGAAAAGGGTGGCCGCGTGTTCTATCTCGGCGCCGGCACCAGCGGACGCCTCGGCATCGTGGACGCTTCTGAAATCCTGCCTACCTATGGCTGCGGCGATGTTTTCGTCGGTATGATGGCCGGCGGGGACGGCGCCATCAGAACGGCCGTGGAAGGCGCTGAGGATGAGGTTGAGGGAGGTTGGAACGATCTTCAGCCTTATCATCCTACAGTAAATGACACCGTGGTCGGCATCGCCGCTTCGGGCACGACTCCTTATGTGATCGGCGCCCTGAAGGAGGCCCGCAGCCGCGGAATGCTCACCGGCTGCATCACCTGCAACGAGGGCAGCCCCGTGGCCGCCGCCTGTGAGATTCCGGTTGAGGTCGTGGTGGGTCCCGAGTTTGTTACAGGAAGTACCAGAATGAAGGCCGGAACAGCCCAGAAGCTCGTTCTGAATATGATTTCCACTTCCGTGATGATCCGTCTGGGCCACGTGAAGGGCAACAAGATGCTCGATATGCAGCTCACGAACAAAAAGCTCGTGGACCGCGGCACCAGAATGATAATGTCCGAGACCGACATCACCGACTACGACTGCGCGAAGTCTCTTCTTCTGCGTTACGGTCACGTGCGCGAGGCTGTGGACGCTTACAAGTCCGGCAAGAAATGATAAAGGAACAGTATCCTTCGAAACTGCTTTCGGATGCCGTTGAGGCCATATCCTCCCTGCCCGGAGTGGGGGAGAGGAGCGCGCTGCGCCTCGCCCTGCACCTGCTTTCGCAGCCGAAGGAGAATGTCCACCATTTCGCGGACGCGATTCGCAATCTCTCCGACAATGCCCTCTACTGCCGCGACTGCCGTATGATATCCGACGGCGAGCGCTGCGCCATCTGCTCGGATGCGTCCCGCGACCATCGTACCGTCTGCGTTGTCGAGAGCGTGCGCGACGTGATGAGTATCGAGGCCACCGGCCAATACCGTGGTGTGTATCACGTTCTCGGCGGGATCATTTCGCCGATAAACGGGGTGGGACCGTCGGATCTGACCATTTCAGAATTGGTCGAGAGAATCTCGACCCTCAAGACTCAGGAAGGTCCTCTGGAGCTGATACTTGCGCTGAGCGGAGATGTCGAGGGGGAGACGACTTCCTTTTACATTTACCGTCAGGTCGCGCCGCTGGGCGTGAAGGTCACGACGCTTGCGCGCGGACTTGGGTTCGGTGCCGACCTGGAATACGCCGACTCTCTGACACTCGGCAGATCTTTACTTAACAGACAGATTTTCAAACCATAATGACATTCGTTGAAGTTATCGCGGCGCTCATTCTCGCCGTTTCCCTCTGTGCCGACTGCTTCGCGGTCTGCGTCTGCTCGAGCGTTACTCTGAAGAAGATCGAATGGCGTAATGTTTCGGTCATCGCGCTCGTGTTCGGTTTCGTGCAGGCGGGTCTGCTGCTTGCCGGCTACCTTTTCGGCGACCTCTTCGTGGGCTATGTCGAGAAGGTTGCGCATTGGATCGGTTTCCTGCTGCTGCTCTATGTGGGCGGCTCGATGGTGCTCGAGGCTCTGCGCAAGGAATGTGAGATGAGGAATCTCAACGGCTTAACGAACGTCATCCTGGGCGCGCTCGCTACGAGCATCGACGCCCTTGTGGTGGGGATTTCCCTTTCTATGGGCCAGCTGGAGCTTCACGACATCGTTCTGAACACCGCGGCCGTGTTTCTGGTAACTTTCCTTTCCGTGGTGGTGGGTATGTTCTTCGGGCACAAGGTCGGTCACAAGCTGGGCAAGATTGCTGAACTCATCGGCGGTATCGTGCTGATTCTGATAGGGTTGAATATTCTGCTGGAGTTCGTTTAGGGCTTTTTTCGCTTCCTCTCGCAGCTTCCCGGTTCTTTTTGAGACTGCCCGGCTTCTTTTTCCGAATCTTTTTATTACCTTTGCGCGCTGACCTATCTGTAGAGTCGGCGGCTTGGGGCTTGTGCTTTCAGTAATTATTTGAGGCCGCCCCGGAAATGAATAATAACCCTTCCGACACTTTTGCCGGGAAAATCAGTGACGATGAAAAAAGTAGTCGGTGAAGTTTGTGAAGGATTTTTGAGGATAAATTTGTTTGTGAAGAAGGAGTGTACCGGGGTACACGACTGATGAACAGATAAATTTAGACCAAAAATACGATCAAACGTACCAAGTTATTTTTTAGGAGTCACTTAGGAAGAGGCATGATCAATATTTTCTACAGACACGACGGCCAGGTGGATGTTTCTCAGGCCATTGCCGATTTCGGCAAATTCAGGAAAGAGGAGGTTCTCTGGATAGATCTCATGGACCCGGACGGAGATGAGAAGAGGGCCGCGGAGGCCTTTCTCGGCACCGAAATCCAGAGCCGCGCGACAGCCGAAGAGATCGAAAGTTCATCCCGTTTCTCCGAGGATGACAGGGCTATCTACGCCAACACCAACTTCCTTACACCTGCGGACGACGAGTTCAAGTCCGACCCTGTGTCGTTCACATTGGTCGGAGACTGCCTCACTACGCTCCGCGAGGTTCCGCTCCGAAGCTTCAACACTCTGCAGATGAAGCTGATGGCCCGGCCGACCCTTTTCCCGAACGGATTCACGATTTTTCTGACCATTATGGATCAGCGGGTTGACCTTGACGCGGATATTGTCGAGATCCTCTCGAAAGATACCGCGCGTTTCAGCCGCAGGATTAACCAGCAGGAGCAGATCAACGAGGACTTCATCCTGGATATCAATCAGCTGCAGGAGAATACGATGGTGGTCCGCGAGAATGTGGTCGACAAGCAGAGGCTCGTCTCGAACATCCTGAAGAGCGGCCGTTATCCGAAGAAGTATGATTCCCGTCTGAATGTGCTTCTGCAGGATATAGCCTCGCTTATAAACCATACGAATTTCAATTTCGAACGTCTTGAGTATCTGCAGGATACGGTGCTGGGCCTGATTAATCTCGACCAGAGCCGCGTGATGAAGATCTTCACTCTGGTGTCCCTCCTTCTGATGCCTGCCACCCTCGTGGCAAGCTTCTACGGAATGAACGTCACCCTTCCTCTCGCCAATTTCCCCCTCGCCTGGATCCTCATCCTCGCGATGATGCTCCTCGTCGTCGCCTCCCTCTGGTTCGTATTCAAACGCAGAAGGATGCTGTAGGACAGCATCATTCATCCCCGCCGCGCGTGCTTTACATCGAAAAGTGCGGATAACGTTTCAGATGCACTTCTCACTGCACTAAAGTACATCGAAAAGTGCAGATTGTACCTATAATGCACTTTTCGATGCTCTCATCTGCTGCGTAAGTCCCTCACGTCGGCGGTTTTCCTCTGCCGCTACGCCATCTAATTTCCCCCTCAGTCCCCCATTACGGGGGAAGCGGCCTCCGCGCGAGCTATCTCACAAGCC
>CAVCRS010000026.1:0-24296 GCA_963604635.1 Faecalibacillus sp. | reverse complement strand
CGGCAAGCAGGAGCTCTACGAGGCCATCGTCAATATGTATTGCTAATGGCTGCTTACGCATCCAATACCAAAGGCAGCAAGGGCTATCTTTTCTCGATAGTCCTTGTTGCCGTTATCGGAGGACTCCTCTTCGGCTATGATACCGCGGTCATTTCCGGAGCGGAAAAAGGCCTTCAGGCCTTCTTCCTTCAGGCGGGGGACTTCGTTTACACCGACTTCCTTCACGGCCTCACTTCCTCCAGCGCCCTCATCGGCTGCGTCATAGGAAGCGCCTTCTCAGGACTCGCCGCCTCCCGTTTGGGCCGCCGCAAGTCCCTCATTATGGCCGGCGTCTTCTTCTTCCTCTCGGCTCTGGGATCCTATTATCCGGAATTCCTCTTCTTCCAGAAGGGTGACGCATCGATGTCCCTTCTCATCGCCTTCAACCTCTACCGTGTTCTCGGCGGCTTCGGCGTGGGATTGGCCTCGGCCATCTGCCCTATGTACATCGCGGAGGTGGCTCCGAGCAACATCCGCGGCACCCTCGTGTCCTGGAACCAGTTCGCCATCATCTTCGGTCAGCTGGTCGTTTACTTCGTGAACTTCCTCATCCTCGGCGACCACATCGTCCCTGCAGTGGAGAAGCTCAGCACCGGCATCTATGCAGTTATGAACCCGGCCGAGGCAGATTGGAGTATGAGTGTGGGCTGGAGATATATGTTTGTAAGCGAGGCCGTTCCGGCATTCCTCTTCACCGTTCTGCTCTTCCTCGTTCCTGAGACCCCGAGATACCTCGCTATGAGCGGCCACGAGGACAAGGCCCTGCACGTTCTCACCCGCATCAATGGCGCCGAAAAGGCTCAGGAAATCCTCGTCAGCATTCGCGAGACCGTTTCCGAGAAGAAGGAAAAACTCCTCTCCTACGGCTATATGGTCATCTTCGTCGGCATTATGCTGAGCGTCTTCCAGCAGGCCGTGGGCATCAATGCGGTGCTCTACTTCGCTCCGCGCATTTTCGAGTCCCTCGGTATGGAATCTCCTATGGTTCAGACGGTTATTATGGGCGTAGTCAACATTTCGTTCACTCTGCTCGCCATCCTCACCGTGGAGAAATGGGGCCGCAAGCCTCTTCTCATCTGGGGCTCCATCGGTATGGCGATCGGCGCAGCCGGCGTAGCCGTCACCAGCGCATCCGCCTCCCTTCCTCCGGTCATCGCCGTCATCAGCATTATGGTTTACAGCGCATCCTTTATGTTCAGCTGGGGCCCTATCTGCTGGGTTCTCATCTCCGAGATCTTCCCGAACACGATCCGCGGCGCCGGCGTAGCCATCGCCGTGGCCTTCCAGTGGATTTTCAACTTCATCGTCTCCTCGACCTTCCTGCCTATGTACAATATGCAGATTCCGTCGAACCCTCAGTTCGGTCACGTATTCACCTACCTTCTCTACGGCTGCATCTGCATCGCCGCCGCAGTCTTCGTCTGGAAATGCGTCCCTGAAACGAAGGGCAAGACCCTCGAGGATATGACCCGCCTCTGGAAGAAATAGTAGTGCTAAAAGAGCGGCGCATTTTCTTGTGCCGCTCTTTTTTATTCACCCTGCATCCACACCTCCATATTCCCCGCTCCGCGATGGTTCCACGCGTAATAAGGAATGAGAGTGAGGCCCCCGTCCTTAATTACATTTATGCCCTCCAGCATATCCGGACGCCATTCCACTTCGAGGGTGTCTGATGAAGAAACTGTAGCCTCGAGCGGATTCACGGTATTGTCCGGCCATTCCGCGCAATAGACTATAGGCCCGTTCTCCACGGCGAGCCGGCCGCGGTCGGCCTCCACGTTAGGATTGGCCGCAACGAAGTGCGGCCGCATCGTAAGACTCAGCGTGACCTCGTCACCCGCCTTCCAGCGGCGCGAGATGCTCGCGTAGCCTTTTTCCAGCTCCGCCTGCACAGGGCTGCCGTTCACGCTCACGCTCCAGACGTCCGCGGAAACATCATCCGCGAAGCTGTACAGGTCGCTCGGGACCACCTCGCCGCGCGCCCAGCCCGGGATGCGGAGCTTGAGAGCGAAATTGCCCGCATCGTTTCTGTCAATCGTTATCTTTATTTCACCCGACCACGGATAGGACGTCCGCTGCGAGAGCTGGATTCCGCGGCCGGCGATCTCGTGGGTCATAGTGTTTGACATATAGAGATTTACGTATAGATCGCGCCCGTCCACGGCGTAGATGTAGCCCGGGACAGAAGGGATGAAACGGCAGATATTGGACGGACAGCAGGCGCAGCCGAACCACGGCTGCCGCTGATGCCGGCCGTCGGATTCCAGCGGATTCGGGTAGAAGAACGCGCCGCCGTCGAGCGAGACTCCGGAAATCAGACCGTTGTAGAGCGTGCGCTCGAGCACGTCGAAGTAGCTGCTCTCGCCGTGCAGCAGGAACATCCTGTAGGCGGTATAGACATTGCCGATTGCCGCGCAGGTCTCACAGTACGAGGTCAGATTCGGCAGCTCGTAGTTCTCGCCGAACGCCTCTCCGTCGTAGCGCGAGCCGACTCCGCCGGTGATGTAGAGTTTCTTCGAAACAATGTTCTCCCAGATGCGGTCAATGGCGGCGATGTATTCCTCGTCTCCCGTAAGTGCCGCCACGTCAGCAATCCCAGAGTACATATACTCGGCTCTGACTGCGTGCCCCACGGCCTCATCCTGCTCGAGTATCGGCTTGTGCGACTGGTAATAGACATTGCCGTAGTCGCCGTGGCCGCGGCGTTCGAGGAAATATTTCGCCTGGTCGAGGTATTTGCGGTCGCCGGTGACGAGGTAGAGCTTGGCGAGCGCCATTTCGGCTATCTGGTGGCCCGGGACGCGCTGTACCTGGTTTTCGCCGGGGCCGATCTCACGGCAGACGCAGTCGGCGTAGCGGATGGCAACATCGAGGAACGTGCGCTTGCCGGTAGCCTGGTAATAGGCTACCGCGCCCTCAATCATATGTCCGAGATTGTAGAACTCGTGGCTGAGCTGCTCGACTTCGGACCACCTCTCGGGTCCTGCCCATTCGTGCGGATGCCACGGATTCATCTGGCGGGCCGTGTTGAGGTATCCGTCAGGCATCTGGGCCGCGGCGACTATCGTGATGACGCTGTCGATATAGGCCTCCAACTGAGGGTCGGGATAGGTCTGGAGGGTGTAGGCCGCGCCTTCTATGGTCTTATAGACATCCGTATCATCGAAAGGGAAGCCTCCGACGTGATATGTGGAATCGGGGGTGAGGGCGCGTACGAAATTCTCGTAGCGGCCTGTCTCCTCGCATTTGCTGAAGGCGAGTGGAATCGTGACTTCGCGGCTGGCCTTCAGGCGCTGGCCCCAGAATCCGTCATCTACTTTTACGTCCGTAAATGGCACCGGGTCAATAGGATACGGAACGAATGCGGTTTTCTCTTTCTGAGATGTGCAGGCGGCTGCAAGCAGCGCGGCCGCGAGGATGAGTCGTGTTTTCATATCATAGGCGGTTTAGGTGCAAAGATAATAAATAATACGAAATTGCAGTCACCGAGCCTGTCGAGGTGCCGCCGTCCTACTTCACCACATACACCACATCCACCTTGCTGACCGGCGCCTCCGGCGAATTGGAAACCACATACATCTTTGTCATATACTTTCCCGGAGCCAGCCCCGAAGCGTCCAGACTGATCTTCAGGACCGTATTCTGATTGGCCGCAACGCGGCCCGGACAGTCCACCTTGAAATGTCCGTCGGGTATCTGCGCGCTCAGCACCTCGAGCGTCCCCTTGCCGAGATTCTCGAACCCCAGCCACGCGGTCGCTGTCGGTTTTCCGCTCTCCACCTCCATCTTCACCGTGCTCCTCTGGAACAGCGGATACGGTCCCTCATCCTTCGTCTTACGGTCCGCATTCCTGAAGTCCGGCACCGTCAGCGCCCTGATCCTTATCGGTTCCACGGCCTCTCCGTCCACCGTCGGCGTCACGCTGTACTCGTTCCACCCCCAATTCTTTCCCGCCTCCACTTGCACGCGCAGGAACCCCTCGTCGAGCGGCAGCACCGTCTCCTTCACCACATTCGCGCTCACCCCCTCCGAGCACTCTCCGACCGCCAGTTTCACCATCTCCGTGCTTCGGTTCGCCACCTTTATTATTTCCGTTGTGGTGTCACCTTTATATACATTGCCCAGCGTCACCACCTCGCTCTCCAGACCCAGCACCCCGTGCGCATATGGGTATTTCTGTGCCAGCGACTCCTCGCTCTCCACGAACACTCCGCAGATTTCCAGCGTCAGAGGCTCGTCCGAGCGGTTTGTCATCACCCTTATGTCCTTGCGGAACGATTTGGTAACCATATCCTTGTGATACACGAATGCGATCACGCAGCTGTCGCCCGGCGCCACCGGCTCCCTGCTCCACTCCACCTTCGTGCAATGGCACCCCGGCACGACATCCTCCAGCAGCAGCTCATCCTTTCCGGTGTTGCGCAGCACGAACTGCCCGCTGAGCATCTCCACCAGCGCATCCTGCTCCCCGAAACTGTACGCCGCCGGCGAGACTTCCACTCCGTCGCGCGCGAGCGTCTGCGCACCTGCGTTTATACCTGCGGCCGCGGCCAATGCCAATGCGGCCAATATCGCTTTTCCTTTCATAATAAATTCAGTATCATAATCGTTTCACAAAGCTAAGTGACTCCTAAAAACCACCAAGTTGTTTTTTTTCGTCATCGCTGAGAAAACTTCGGTGCAAATTTCTGAAAAATTTCTTAAATACTTATGCAACGTATCGGATGAAAACCGCATCTTACACACGTTGAATGCCTCTGGGGGGCTGTAAAATTGCATTGAGATATTGCATATATGAAAAAAAGTCAATACCTTTGCATATTGGTACTTGTGCCATTTTGTGGGTGCATAGTGCCTGCAGGCCTCAGTAAGGCTGATTTTGGTTTGCCGAAAGGCGAGTTTAAAGGAAATTAAGAAATAGAAAGAAATTATAGTATTATAGTTTAACTTTATTTAAATCTATTCGTTTATGAAAAAAATTTTTAGGATGGCTGTAGTATGCGCCCTCGCAGGTGCTACACTGCTGTACACAGGCTGTACTAAGGATTATTCAGACGACATCAATGACCTGAAGGACAGAGTCTCCACACTGGAGTCCACTATCTCTGCCATTCAGGCTCAGATTGGTGCCGGCTATTACATCACTAACGTACAGGACGTTGACGGAGGTTTCAAGGTAACCCTCAGCAACGGTAAGGATTACACCATTACCAACGGCGCTAAGGGCGACAAGGGCGACCAGGGCGACAAGGGTGACACCGGTGCTGCTGGCGCTAAGGGTGACACCGGTGCTGCTGGCGCTAAGGGTGACAAGGGCGACCAGGGCATCCAGGGCGAGAAAGGCGACAAGGGTGACAAGGGTGACACCGGCGCTGCTGGCAAGGACGGTTCTGTCGTTACCATCGGTACGAACGGCAACTGGTTCATCGATGATAAGGATACAGGCGTAAAGGCTGAAGCTACCGTTGATACCATCACTCTCGATAAGGACGGTTACATCTGCATCAATGGCGTCAGCACAGGCGTTAAGGCTGGTACAGTCGCTGTTTGGGATCAGACCGCAGGTACAGTTACCTTCAAGGGCATCAACGCTGACGGTACCGACCTCGTAATCGGCGTCTGCGAGCTCGAGAGCATCGTATTCGTACCTCAGCTCTACCTTCAGGGTATCGAGGCTGCCAGATACAACTACATCTATGGTATGTACAGCAAGTCCAAGGCAGCTGCTTCTGCAACAGTTACAGATGATGAAGGATCGTCGGCATCCACTGATGCATCTGCAAAGAACGAGTGGGAAGCTCCTGCTACAGAGTACTCTTTCGGTGAGATTGCTACTGCTGAATATCACGTAAATCCTAACTCTTTCGACCTTGCCAAGGCTAACTTCGTTCTTAAGGGCTATGACAAGGAGTATATGACCCGTGGAACCGGTACAACCGCTACCTGGAGCATCAACGATGCTTACACCAAGATCTCCAGAAATGCCGACAAGAATGCAGAAGTTAAGTATTTGATCAACAATCCTCATCTCGCTACCTCTTCCGCAGCTGACGGTAAGGTTGCCGTTATGAGACTCAGCGGTACCGTTAAGGATGGCAACAAGGTCGTTGATTCAGACTACGAGGCTATCGTTCCTATGCGTGAGGCTCTCCATCATCTCGCATTCACCGAGGCTTCCGCTTATGTTACCAAGTTTGCTGCTACCTACGGCGTAGCTGCTGGTAAGACTTTGACATACCCTGATGCTGATTGTACAATCGCTTCCGGTACTGACAGAGAGCTCTATGTAGAGACCGCTCAGGCTATCGAGCAGATATCGAGCATCGTGCTCAACTATAAGGATACTCTCGATCTCGCAAATGTTATCGAGGTTCACTATCATCCTGCATCTGCCAGCAAGATTCACGAATCAGGTACAACTGAGGAGAGTATTTCTCTTAAAGACATCGTTGCCAAATATCCTGGTCTTAAATACCAGTTCGAGAATGTTCCTTACGAGGTCGGTGATGCGTACAAGTCACGTATTGATAAGTATGCTCAGATCGAAGGTTCCGTATTCTATCCTTGCTGGGTAGAGACTGACGGTACCACTCAGCATCGCAACATCTCTATGTACGACGGATATGACGGCCTCTCTTCCATTAACCACAAGCCTATCGTTCTCGTAACTCTTCAGGATGCTGAGGGTAACGTTCTTCTCTACGGTTACTTCAAGGTTAAGATTTCCAATACTGCTCCTGTCCGCAATGACTATATCATCAAGGATCTCGGTGCATTCCCTTATATATGCTCTGGCGACAAATATACCACTTGGTCTGAATGCTCTCACGATGTTCTTGAAAACCTCAAGATGACCTTCAGTGACTTCAAGAACACTTATGGATCACCTGATGGAAAGACATACATCAAGAAGGGTGATGACTTCGAGGATGTAACTCCTGCTACAACGGATCCTAAGTATGGTACATTCGTTTACAAGGCTGATGCAACCGGTGGTGTTAACGATCAGTTCGGTATTAAGATTGACGATATCAAGCAGCTTGACAATATCAAGAAGGATTTCAATGGCACTGTAACTCTCTACACCAAGTTCGGTACAGCTGCAAACTATGTATATCTTGGCATCACTGTTTCCGTTGCCGATCCTGCAGTTTGCACATTCACAAAGCACAACCCTACATACTGGTTCAAGGCTAATGGTGAGACAGAGGCTATCAACGTTATCATTAACCCTCGCGTTCCGGAAGCTACACTTGCAAGCTCTACTCCTAAGTTCGGTGATGTAAGAGATTACTCTAACAACCTTGACAACTACTGGACTCCTAACCGCGTTCAGCTCGTTCTTGACGAGGCATCCGAGGCTGTTTACAAGGACGTTTGGAATTCTAGCGACAAGTACTATCACTATGAGTTCAACTCCACGCAGACTTGTAAGATTGATGGCAAGGAGCTCGTTGTCAGAAAGTCTACAGATGCTTCCGACGGTCGTGACAGAATCTATCTCGAAACTGATGCTGATAACAATCAGCTCGCTTACCTCGCAGTAAACAACGTTCGCAAGAACTCTGTCCCTACTGATCCAGGTGAAGTTCAGACCTATACTATGGCCAACTATAACGCCGGTGTCATTACTTACTATAACAATGACATCTGGGGCGAGCCTGCAGAAAAGGGTAAACTTGCTAAGGAAGTCCTGAACAAGTATACTCATCCTACATTCTCCGCTACTTCACAGCTTACCGACGACATTAATGATCTTCTCTACTTCGACGTTCAGCTCATCGCTACTTACGCAGACTGTGACATTCCTGTCGGAACAGAGAACTTCCGCGCTATCTTCTTCCGTCCGGTTGATGTCCTCCAGGGATCTCCTAGAAACCTCAAGGATGCAGAACCTCTCGGTGACAAGATCTGTGTAGGTGACCTCTTCTCCGCTGTCGATTGGCAGGGTTACAAGATCATCGTTAAGGATGCTTCTGGCGCTTATGCCGACGGTTACTATCAGAACATCGTTAATTGGTTCGAGTACTATGGTATCACCAAGCTCACTCTTGATGTAGCTAAGATCAAGACAAATCAGGATACCACTGTTCCTGAGGCTCAGTACCTCTTCGATCAGACTGATGCTACAACCGGTAAGGTTACCGTTGAAGGTGTAAACAACTCTGCTAAGGCTGAGGTTGTTAAGAAGGACGGTACTGGCTCTGCTGCAACTTACACCGTAGTTCCTAACGGCGAGATTTCCATCTCCTCTGCTAAAGAACTTAACGACTACTACTTCAACTACTCTAACAACACAGGTGTTCCTACTGACTTCAAGCTCTATCTGCCAGTCAAGCTCGAATACTCTTGGGGTGCAGTTGAAACTGAGCTCGTAGTTAGCGTAGCTCACACAGGTACCGTTAATCCGTAATCCTGAAAAGTAAAAGACCGGAGTATCCCCGATACTCCAGTCTTCTACATACTCTCTACAGGCGCGCCTTCCGGCGCGCCTTTTTTGTTAATGTGAGCGAAGTGGGCCTGCACCGTTTGCGGCTAAATTTGTATAATAGATTTTTTTGGAGTATTTTTGCTCCCAAATAGTGTTCTGATTATGAAAAAGATTTTAGTCGTACTCTGTACGCTCTGCCTGCTCGCAGCCTGCCACAACGGCGGCAGAAAGCAGCAGACTTTTAACACATTCGAGTCTGCTCAGGCTTCCTTCCAGGCCACGATAACTCCTGAGGACTCATCCGCAGTAATCGCTGCCACAGAAGAAGTGATGTCACTCCTTAAAGCCGGAGAAATCGATGCGGCCCTCAGTCACATCTATGTAGTCTCGGACAATGTCCTCTACCGTCCGGATAATGAATCGCTTCTCCTTCTCAAATCCAAATTCACAATGTTCCCTGTCCTCTCTTACGAGATGACGGATATGGCTTTCCAGACATCAGCAATCAACGACGTTACCTATCAGTATGTATTCGCCGAGACTTCAGATGACTCCAACCCTGCGACCTTCAAACTCGGCTTCAACCCAGTAAAGATCGACGGCCAGTGGTATCTCACCTTCAAGGACGGCAATATGACCAGCAAGACAATGCAGCAGGATTACCAGATGAATCCTATGGCACCGGCCCCTGATGACGTCAGACTTCCTGACAGACCTGAAAGCCTCTAATAAGACCCGGCCTGTCCCCAAACGGAAACAAATCTTCTGAAACAAACGGAAATAATTATTCATAAATATCACATCTATGAGAAAATCAATTTTAGTTATCGCTTCACTCTGCCTGTCTCTCGGCGCATTCGCCCAGACAAGCGAGTTCACCCCTGGCTGGTATGCAGGTATCAAGGGTGGTGTAGGTTACACAGTAGGTGAGTACTCATCTTTCTCCAAATTCCTTTCACCTTCCGCAGCTCTGAATCTGGGCTACCAGTTCACTCCTGTATTCGGACTCCGCGGTGACCTCTCAGGTCTCCAGGGCAAGGGTTCCGTAGGTGAGGGCAAAGAATACACTTTCAACTATGGCCAGCTCGGTCTCGATGCCACATTCGACCTCTGCAACCTCTTCTCAGGTTATAAGGCCCGCACCGTAAATCCTTACGTTTTCGCAGGCGTAGCAGGCAACCTTCGTTTCAACAACGATCAGGCTCAGGACCTCAAGGCTAATTTCGCCGCTGACAACTACCTCTGGGAAGACCCTACCGTCAGCGTAGCCGGCAGAGCAGGTATCGGTATCGACTTCAGACTTTCTGACTGCGTAGCCATCACAGCTGAAATAGCTACAAACCTCCTCACTGACCACTTCAACTCCAAGAACGGTGGCTCAGCCAGTGTATTCGATCATCAGTATCAGGCCCTCATCGGTCTCAAGTTCAACCTCGGCAAGAAGGCCGCCGCTCCTGCACCTGCACCTGCACCGGTCGCTCAGCCTGAGCCTGTAAAGCAGGTTGCTGAGCCTGCTCCTGCTCCAGTCGCTGAACCTGAACCGGAGCCTGTTGTAGAGGAGGCTGCCAAGCCGGCCATTAACCTCACAGAGAACGTATTCTTCGTAATCAACAAGTGGGACATCCGTCCTGCAGAGCTTGCTAAGATCGAGGAGATCGTAAAGGTTCTCAACGAGAATCCTGAGACCAACGTCACCATCACAGGTTACGCTGACAAGGCTACAGGTACCGCTTCCCGCAATATGTTCCTTTCCCAGAAGCGTGCTGAGGTCGTTACCAACAAGCTCGTTGAGCTCGGTATCGCCAAGGACCGCATTTCTTCCGCTTACAAGGGCTCAGAGGAGAATCCTTATCCTACACCGGAAGAGAACCGCGTTGCTATCTGCGTAGTTAAGTAATTCCTGAATTACATATACATATTGACCGGCCCTTCAAAGGCCGGTCTTTTTTGTTTGAAATTATCTTAGTGTCCGGCAGACTGCCTCCGGTGGGCTTGTCCACCCGCGGACAAGTATAGCGGGAGGGGCCCGCCGGAGACAAGTTCCGCGAAGCGGGACGCGGGAAACGGTGGGAGGGTCCGTAGTGAGCGAAGCGAACGGAGTCCCGCCGGAGGCAGTCTGCCGGACACAACAGTCAGCGGCATCTCAAACAAAAAAAGGCTGGCCCGATTTTCGGGCCAGCCTTAAAACTTATAAGGAAGTCGATTATTTTCCCTGCTTGATTGCAGCCTGAGCGGCAGCCAGACGCGCGATAGGAACGCGGAACGGAGAGCAGCTCACATAGTCGAGACCGATCTTGTTGAAGAACTCCACGGAATCAGGATCTCCGCCGTGCTCGCCGCAGACACCGCACTGCAGGTCAGGCCTCTTGGAGCGGCCCTGCTGGATACCGAACTCCACCAGACGCCCTACGGCCTTCGTGTCGATGGTCTGGAACGGATCGGCGTCCAGAATCTTGTTTCCGAGATAGTCACCCATAAACGTGCCCACATCGTCGCGGCTGAAACCGAAAGTCATCTGGGTCAGGTCATTGGTACCGAATGAGAAGAACTCTGCGGTACGTGCCATTCTGTCAGCGGTGAGAGCGGCGCGAGGAATCTCAATCATAGTACCGAACTTGTAGTCGATGGTCACGCCCTGCTTGCCCTCGATCTCAGCCTTGATCCTGTCGCAGATAGCCTTCTGGAAGCTCAGCTCGCGTGCTGAAACCGTAACAGGAATCATAATTTCAGGCTGCGGATGCAGACCCTCATTCATAAGCTCTGCAGTAGCCGTGAAGATGGCTCTGTACTGAGTCTCTGCGATGAAAGGATAGGTAACGTGCAGACGCACACCGCGAAGACCCATCATAGGGTTAACCTCGTGCAGACCCTCACCTCTCTTCTCGATTTCCTCGACAGTAACATTAAGCTCCTTTGCAAGCTCCTTCTTCTTCTCCTCGGTCTTAGGAACGAACTCGTGAAGAGGCGGATCCAGAAGACGGAACACTACAGGCTTTCCGTCCATAATGCGGAGCGTAGCCTTTACCGAAGCCTTGATGAACGGCTCGAGCTCTGTCAGAGCGGCCCTTCTCTCATCATCAGTGTCGCAGAGAATCATCTTGCGAAGCTTTGCGAGAGGAGTCTCGGAATTCTTGCCGTAGAACATATGCTCGATACGGAACAGACCGATACCTTCAGCGCCGAACTGGAGAGCCTTCTCGGCATCCTCAGGAGTATCGGCGTTCGTACGTATGCCGAGTCTGCGGTATTTGTCCACGATGGACATAAATCTGATGAAATCAGGATTCTCGGAAGCGTCCACTGTAGTGAGCTCACCTGCGTAAACCACACCCTTGCTGCCGTTAATGCTCAGGAAATCACCCTCGTGGAAGACTTCCTCGCTCTCGCCGAAGCTCAGGGTCTTCGCAGCGAAATTGATCTTCAGGGACTCGCAGCCGACGATACAGCACTTGCCCCAGCCGCGTGCCACGAGAGCCGCGTGCGAAGTCATACCTCCGCGCTCGGTCAGAATACCAGCGGAAGCTCTCATACCCTCGATGTCCTCCGGCGAAGTCTCCTCGCGCACGAGAATAGTGTCGATGCCGTTCTTGCGTGCAGCCATCGCAGCTTCGGAAGTGAAGACGATCTTGCCGACCGCTCCACCCGGAGATGCAGGAAGGCCTGCGGCCAATTTGCGTGCTTCCTTCTCGGCCTGAGGGTTGAGAATAGGATGCAGGATTTCATCGAGCTGCTTGGGAGCGACTCTCATCACTGCGGTCTTCTCATCGATCATACCCTCGTCGAGCATATCGATGGCCATCTTCAGAGCGGCCAGACCGGTACGCTTGCCGATACGGCACTGGAGCATCCAAAGCTTGCCCTCCTGGATGGTGAACTCGATGTCCTGCATATCGCTGAAATGCTCCTCGAGACGTCTGCGGATATCATCAAGTTCTGCATATACCTCAGGCATAGCTGTTTCCAGAGATGCGAGGTTGCGGTTATGGTCATTCTTGGTGGCCTCGTTCAGAGGGTTAGGAGTGCGGATACCCGCTACTACATCCTCGCCCTGGGCATTGATGAGCCACTCTCCGTAGAACTTGTTGTCACCGGTGGCAGGGTTTCTTGAGAAAGCCACACCTGTAGCTGAATTCTCACCCATATTGCCGAATACCATAGACTGAACGTTCACTGCTGTGCCCCAGTCATCAGGAATCTTCTCGATGCGGCGGTAAGCGATGGCCCTCTTTCCGTTCCAGGACTTGAACACGCCGCCGATGGAACCCCAGAGCTGAGCCTCTGCGGTATCAGGGAACTCGACTCCGAGAACTTCCTTGATCTTCTTCTTGAACTCGTCGCACAGAGCCTTGAGCTCCTCTGCAGTAATCTCTGTATCAGAAGCATAGCCCTTAGCCTTCTTCAGGTCGGCCATCATTCTGTCCAGCTGCTGACGGATGCTCTGGCCGTCCTCAGGCTCGATTCCTTCGGCCTTCTCCATAACGACGTCGGAATACATCATAATGAGACGTCTGTAGGAGTCGTAAACGAAACGGGGGTTTCCTGTCTTTTTGATCATACCGGGGATGGTGGCGGAGCACAGACCGATATTCAGGATGGTATCCATCATACCTGGCATTGAGCTTCTGGCACCCGAACGGCAGCTGACGAGAAGCGGATTCTCGGCATCGCCGAACTTTTTGCCCATAATCTCTTCGGTAGCCTTCATAGCGGCTGCGACATCAGCCTTCAGTTCCTCAGCATACCCGCCACCGAGCGCATAATACTCGGCGCAACATTCTGTAGTGATGGTGAAACCGGCAGGGACTGGCATTCCCAATCTGCTCATTTCCGCAAGGTTAGCGCCTTTTCCACCAAGCAGTTCTCTCATTTTTCCGTCTCCTTCGGCGGTTTTTCCGCCGAAGCGATAGACTCTCTTTTTGTTCTCAAACATACCTGTGTTTATTTTGTTACTGTAATTTTCGCCGCGAATTTACACATTTTTCGCTTACTGACAATGAACTGACTGCAAGTTTAGCCCGCATCGGACTGCAGGGTCTCCTGCAGAAAGTCCGCGTACTGACTACAAAAGTTTTGCCGCAAGTTCCGACAGTTCGCTTCTTTCTCCCTTGCGAAGGAAAATGTGCTCGAATACCTTCTGCCCGTCCATCTTCTCTCCCAGGTGCGAAAGGCCGTTGGACCACTGGTCCAGATAAGGCTGGTCGATCTGGAAAATGTCGCCCGTGAACACCATCTTCGTGCCTTCTCCGGCGCGGGTGATGATGGTCTTGACCTCGTGGGGAGTAAGATTCTGGGCCTCATCGATGATGAAGAACACCTTCCCCAGGCTCCTGCCCCTGATGTAGGCCAGCGGACTGATGAGAAGTTTCTCCTCCTTGAGCATCGCCTCGATCTTCATAGCCTGCTTGCTTGAAGGGCTGAACTGCTGCTTGATCACGTTCAGATTATCCATAAGCGGCTGGATATAAGGGCTCATCTTGCTCTTCTGGTCGCCCGGAAGGAAGCCGATATCCTGATTCCCGAGGGTCACGGTCGGACGCGAAAGGATTATCTGGTCGAAATCCTTCTCCTGTTCGAGAGCCGCCGCCAGGGCGATGAGAGTCTTTCCCGTGCCTGCTCCTCCGGTCAGCGAAACCAGCGGAATCTTCGGATTCAGACAGGCGTCCATGGCCATCTTCTGCTCCACGTTGCGCGGGCGGATGCCATAGGCGGTATGTGATTTTATAAGTACAATCCTGTGAAGCTCAGCGTCATACCGTCCCTGAATCCTCTCCGCGTTCCGGTCCTCCTTCCAGGAGAAAGAGTAAAGCTGGTTCGGCTTGGGCTCATTGGACGAGACTGCGCGCCAGTCGAGTCCCTCGCCGTTTCCGTATGCGAGCTTCTGCAGCGTTTCGGCCGGCAGCTCCGTATCGATCACCTCCTTCTGCGAATTCTCGATCTTGCCCTCCTCGAGTTTGTCGGTCAGGTAGTCCTGCACCTCCATTCCCGCGGCTTTGGCCTTCATCCGCAGGTTTATGTCCTTGGTTACGAGCGCCGTGAAGTATCCCGGGTGGTTGTCGCGCACCCACATCGCCGTCGCGAGGATGCGGTGGTCCTGAATGTCGTCCTTGAACAGGTCGCGGTACTCTTCGGTGAAAGGATGGTTTGGCTCTATCTTGATGAGTCCCAGCCCTTTGGCTATCGGAATTCCGTCGCGCCCGAACATCTTGCCGTCAGTGATCCGGTCGATTTCGCGGACGAATCCCCGGGCATTGTACGCCAGGGCGTCATTGCCTTTCTTGAACTTGTCCAGCTCCTCGATCACCGCCATCGGGATGACGAGATTGTTGTTCTGGAACTTGCGTATCGCCTTGTAGTCGTGCAGGATGATGTTTGTGTCCAGCACGAAGAATTTCGGCTTTCCGCTGCTGTGTTTTGAAGAATTAGCGTATTGTGGCATATATGTGATTTTTTAATCTTCCCCTTCGCTGCTGCTCTGACTCCGCAGTATCGACTCCAGGATGCTGCTCACCGGCGACTGGTCGGTGACCTTCACCTGCACGCCGTTCCGCCCCTTGCGCACGTGCCCCAGCGGGAAGAATGCAACGTCCTGCAGCAGAAATTCCGCATCGACGTAGTCATAGTCGATGTCCGCGATCTGCATCACGACTCCCGGAACCTCCGAGAACAGCAGCCGCGCGATGTCCTTTTCGCCAGTGGCGTGAATCAGGGCGCCGAGATCCACTTCCGCGCCCCTGTCCTCATCCGTCATAGAGTGCAGCGCGGCCATCAGTCCGCCTTCGCCGACCGTCACTCCCGCGAGCGCGACGCCGTCCTCGACCATTTCGCGCACGACTTCGTAGCAGTCGATAAAGTAGTCTGCATCAAGAAGTTGCGGTGTGCTTTCGCCGCTGGCTCCGAGCGCGGCCGCGAGTTTCGACCCTCCGAGCCGGAACTTGCCGTCATCGAACGGCACATAGACTATCCACGCGCTCTCATCATCCAGGAATTTCGCGGGGCGTGCCCGGCGTGTGCCCAGCCTCGGGTCGGCGTTCTCCTCCTCGATTTCCTCTTCCGGACCCTCCTCGCGCAGCACGCTGGCTTTCACGGAGAGCGAAGACCGTGCGGGAGTCTCTGTGTATGAATAAGTTTTGAGTCTGATGCCGAGCGCGTCGATGTAGTCGCTCGCCGCGCTGACCGAAGCGTAGAACGAGGCGAGAGCTCCGAGCTGCTCCCTGTCCCATTTCCAGTCGAGCGTCACGGCGAGGTTGCCGAGCTTGAAGTGGCCCTTGCGCCAGATCGCTTCGAGCAGGCGCAGCGCAATCTTCTGCCGGGAGTAGAAGTCCACGAAGGGGAGCTGGGCGGCCTTGCGCGGTGCGCGCGCGGCCAATACCATATTCAGGTATTCATCAATTTTTCCTGTTTCTGTCACGCACGGGCGGATGAACGGGTCGATCGATTCATCGACTATTGCATCGAACGTTCCATCCGGCCGTGCCGCGGGTTTCCCCACGAGACAGCTGTCCAGAAGCTGAGCCGGCGTAAGTTCCTGCTGTACGCCGTCTATTATGTAGCTTGAGTATAAAACTGAAGTCATTCTTAGCAGTTTTCTCCAATATTGTTGTAAAAATAGTTAAATTTGGGTTCAGTTGCAATTTTAGAAGAAAAAATGGACAGAACTCTATATCTGAAGAAACTTGACTGGATTTTCCATCGCTTTCCGTCGGTGCAGAAAAGCGGATTCGCGAAGGATGCGTATAAACCCGGTCTGGAACATATTCAGGCTTTCGACGGGCTTCTCGGTCATCCTCAGGCGCGGCTGAGGACCATTCACGTCGCGGGGACGAACGGGAAGGGGTCGGTCGCGAATATGCTCGCGGCTTCTCTCTCCGCTCTTGGCTACCGCGTCGGCCTCTACACTTCTCCGCACATTCTCGACTTTCGCGAGAGGATGAGAATTCTGGATTCAGCCGCAGCAGGCTGCTGCTTGGCAGGTTCGCCGAAGGCAAGCCGTCAGGCGGGGCCGCAGCGCGAGCAGGGTGGGAATTGTGAGATAGCTCGCGCGGAGGCCGCTTCTCCCCGTCTGGGGAGATTGAGAGGGGAAATGATAGTCGGCCAGGGCCTCTGCCGGACACAGCCTGACTGCGGCCAGGGTTCTTATTCCAGACTTATCTCCGAAGAGGAAGTGATGGCGTTTCTGGAGGAGTATGAAATAGCTTTCACGGAGTTGGATCTCTCCTTTTTTGAGATTACTACCGGGCTGGCGTTCAAGTGGTTCGCGGACTCTCAAGTGGATTATGCAGTCATCGAGGTGGGGCTGGGAGGAAGGCTGGACAGTACGAATATCATTACGCCGCTGATTTCGGTCATTACCAGCATCGGGCTGGACCATTGTGATCTGCTGGGGGATACCAGGGCGAAGATAGCGGCGGAGAAGGCGGGGATTTTCAAGCCTGGAGTTCCGGCGCTGGTTTCCACGCGCGATGATGAGACCGCTCCGGTATTCGAGAGGGTGGCTGCGCAGGTCGGCGCGCCTCTGTATTTCGCGGATGAGATGTATGCCCGCGGGGATGCCTGGAGGGAGGAGACTCTCGCCGCGATGGATCTTCAGGGGGACTGTCAGAGGGAGAATCTGAGGACGGTCTGCGCCGCGCTCGATATATTGAGACCGGAGGCCTCGGAGCGGGATTGGAACGCTATGCGCTGCGCCATAGAGCGGACAGCTGCGATAGCGGACTTTCACGGAAGGTGGGAGATCCTCTCGCGTGATCCTCTGACTATCTGTGACATAGCGCACAATCCGCCTGCGCTGAAAGGCAATTTCGGAAAACTCGACCGAATGCTCGCGGCGGGGGAGTGCGATGATCTGATCATCGTCTATGGCGTGATGGCGGACAAGGACCTCGGCTCGATTCTCCCGCTGATGCCGCGAAGGGCCGAATACATATTGGTCGAGCCCCGCTCGGCCCGCTCTATGAAAATCGACGAGCTGTATCGCAGGATGGTGGAGTACCGCGAAGCTGACGCTTCGCGCTGCTACTCATCTATTTACCGGGGGACGTATCCCCCGGACCCCCTGACACCATTAGGAGCTTCGAGACAGCAAGACGACTGTGCGCTCACCCCTGCGGGAACCGTAGCGACCGGCGTACGTCTTGCGCTGGACCGCGCCGCGACCCTCTCCGCGCAGGGCCGCAAGCCGCTGATTTACATCGGTGGCAGTACTTTTGTAGTAGCGGAAGCCGTTGAACTGTTTTGATGAAAAACGAAAACTGACATGAAACGCATAGCACTGTTTACCCTTTGTATTCTCGTAATAGGAATGACTTGTATGGCTGCAATGATTACGGACCGCGGCTCCGGCACCGGCAGAGACCGGACCATCGAAAAACTCTGGAAGGACTACGAGTCCGCCGAGTCCTCGGACCTTCCGCAGAAACAGCTGGATATTCTGCAGGAAATCAAGAAAACCGCTTCGGCGCAGGACGCCTGGTACGACTTCTACCGTGCTGGAGAAGAATACCTAAACGTCCGTATCTCAGTGAATTGGAAGGATCGCGAAGTGGCTCTGGAGCAGTGGAAGACCGAAGCCGAGTCCTGCGGCAGCCCGATAGTCGTCTATGCCTTTATGCACTCTCGCGGCACATCGGCTCTCGACTATGTGCAGGAGCACCGCGCCCGGATGGAAAAATCTTGCAACAAAGAGTTTTATGAAAGCCTCACCGCAAATTCCAAGTTCGGCCCGCTCCTCCCGGATATGCTGTCGAATGACTATGACTACGCTCTCTGGGATCTCGGAACCGGTGGCACTGATGCGGCTCGCGAGATTCTGAAAGACAGAGTGTCAGACACTTACCCGCTTGCAGCCTTTCTGGAATACTTCCCGATTGCAAGCCGCTACGGGGATACCGGGAAGCTCGAAGCCTTCGCCGACCGCTACAGCGGCAAGGCCGTGGCGCTGCTCGCCCGCGAGGACCTGCTCTGGCAGAAATTCCACAGACTCGAGGACGAGCCGCACTCCGCGAGCTCCGACTACAAGGCTCTGCGTGAAGAGATTGACGCATTCGAGGCCGAACGCAAAGCGTTCAATGGTGATGAAGCCCGCATCGCCTCCCTCTGCACCTCAGCCGCCGACCTTCTTGCTCCTGCACTCGATTCGAAAAACATCTCCGCCGGCATTCAGGACGGTCTTCTGACCGTGTCCCTGCAGAATCTGCAGAATGTAGCTCTGGAGATGAAACTGGACGGCAAATCCACACTGAAAACAGAACTTGAAAACACCGTCAACAGTTACTATGTTTCTGACACAGTGAAGTTTACTCTTCCTGCTATGGATGACGGGAGCTACTCCGTCAGCCTCTCTTCCGGCAAGACCCGAAACGAATTCACCTATGACCGCTTCACCCTATCGGCCGCCCAGAAACGCGACTCGAAGGGCTATGCTGTCTTTGTGGCGGATTATCTCAGCGGAAAGCCTCTTGAGAAAGCGGATATCCGCCTTCTCGACTGGAAGGGACGCGATGCCGCTTCCTATAACGGTCTGAGCCTAAATGGCTTCACTTATCTCCCGAAAGAGATTTCGGACAAACTCAGTGACACTTCCCACAGCTGGTCCCTCGAATTCTCCCTGAATGAGGGCGGAGTGAAGCGCCTGAGCCGCCGTCTTTCCATAAACACTTCGCTGGCAAACTACACGAGCGGGGCAAGCGAGAGCACTAATGTCCAGATACTTACCGACCGCGGGGCCTACCACCCGGGGGACACCCTCTTTTTCAAGGCGATTCTCTACTCTGGAAACTACCGGACCGCTTTCCGTACCCTTGCGGCCGGGAAGAAATTCACGGCTGTGTTGAAGGATGCCCAGTTCAAGACAATTGCCTCTAAGGAACTTACCACAAATGAGTTCGGCTCCGTCGCTTCGGAGTTTCTTCTGGAGCGCCGCGAGCGCAACGGCCAGTATTCTCTCTGCATTGACGATGGGAACCGAACGATAGGTAATGCCTATTTCACCGTGGATGATTTCGTCCTGCCTTCATTCGAACTGACCTTCGACCGCGACGACCGCCTCTATCTGCCTGGTGACGAGGTGACTGTGAAAGGCTCCATTAAAAGTTATTCCGGTCACAGCCTCTCCTCGGCGAAGGTAGTCTATACCGTGACCCGCTCGGGAGGGGACATCGAGGAAAACACCCTTACTCCGGCCCCGGACGGCAGTTTCGCCATAAAGGTCGCCACCGACGCCTCTGAGCGCTACTCAAGTTACAGCCTGAAAATAAAGGTTACGGACGCCACCGGAGAGACTCTCGAATGGTCTAAGTGGCTCAGCGTGAGTTCGGATATTCCTCTCTGTGTCAGGATTCTGGACACTCAGGAGGGGGATTGCAGCGAGGGGATGGACATCATCAGTTCCGACCGTTTGAGGATGAATCTCAGCGTAGGGGAGAGCCTTCGCCGCGAAAGCCTTCTCATAACCTATTCCGTTTATTTCAAGGATAAGGAAATCCATCGCGGGGTTGCCGAGAACGGGAAGGATGTTGAGGTGGATTTAAGTTCCTACCCTTCAGGAAATTATAAGGTAAAGGCCGAAGCCTCCGCAAAGGATGCCGCAGGCTTTGTGAAATCATCTGAATACGAGCAGGAATTCCTCAAGCTCAAGGCCGGCGATTCCGTTCTGGATGCTCCGGTCGAGAATGTATTCAGAGTATTGGAGGGGGAGGATGTCGCCCTACAATTGGGCGCAGCCCGCGGAAGCGTCTGGGCTGTCGTAGAGATTTGCGGCTATGATAATCGCTCGCTGGTGTCGGAGCTCGTGCATCTGGACGGCGTGCAGGGCAAGGCGGGCTCGCTGAAAACTCTTAAGTATGAGTTCGGAGCGGACTGGGGCGATGCCGTGACGATGTACGTGTTCTATTTCCGCAACGGCCGCCGTTACAGCTTCCAGCACGAGTTCCGCCGCACGCAGACCCTGCGCGATGAGCTCCCGCTTTCTTTCACCCGTTTTCTGGACAAGACCCTGCCGGCGCAGGCTTACAGCTTCACAGTCAAGACATTGGCCGGCACGGAGTGCGCCCTTAGCATCTTCGACAAGAGCACGGAAACCATTAATTCGAACCAGTGGTATCCTGTGCGTCTCGCCGCCCCTCAGGCTCCGTATATGCGCTTTTCCTGTCAGAACGGCGTGAATTCGGGGGACGGGGATTATGTTATAGGTTACGGCGTCCAGCCGCGCAAGATGATGACTCTTATGTCCAGAAGCGCGTCGGCTGTTTCTCTGGACGAGTCGGAGACCGAAGAGGTCTATGATATGGCTCTCGCTTCGAACTCCGCTCCGGAAGCAGCTGAGGCTGAGGCGGATGCTTCAGTTGCCGTCAGATCAGATTTCGCCTCCACCCTCGCTTTCGAGCCGTTCCTGCGAGCGGACGGCAACGGGGAGATTCAGCTGAACTTCTCCACTTCTGACAAATTGTCCACTTTCGTTGTCAGTCTCTATGCGCACGACCCTGATATGCGGAATGCCGTTCTGCGCCGCGAGATGGTGGTGACTCTGCCGGTAAAAGTCTCCGTCGCCGAGCCGCAGTTCCTTTACAGCGGGGACAGGTATGCTCTTCGCGCGACCCTTTCCTCTTCCGCGGAAAATGCCGTCTCCGGGACCCTTCGCCTCGAGGCCTTCCCGGGGAAGGACTACAAGACGCTCAAGCCTCTGATTTCCAGCTCCGTGCGCGTAACTCTCGCTCCGGGCTCGAGCAAGGCAGTTTCGCTGCCTGTGGATGTTCCGCAGGTTGAGGAGCTCGGACTCAAGATTACTTTCATCGCGGATTCTCAGAGCGACGGCAGCGATGCAGTATTCGTCTGCGTGCCGGTGCGCGAGCCTGCGCAGACCATTACGGAGGCGCACAGTGCCGTGCTCCGTTCCGGCGGGAACGCACAGGAGCTCATCGACACTCTCCGCTCGCAATTCGTTAATTTCGACGGCCTTACGGCCAATGCAAAAGTGACTTCGGTGCAGGATCTCATCCGCGAGGCTCTGCCTTCGCGCATCAATACCGACTCGAAGGATGTCCTTTCCCTTTCCGATGCCTATTACAGCGCCCGTCTGTCCGAAAAACTCGGGTCTCAGATGGATTCTGCTGTGGTGTCATCTCTTGTGGACAGAATCTTGGACTGCAACAACGCCGACGGCGGCTACGCCTGGTTCTCCGGAATGGACTCCTCTCCGGTGCTGACGGCGGTCGTGATTGGCCGCTTCGCGGCCCTCAGAGAAAAGGGGATTGCGCTGCCTTCCGCTCTCGAAAAGAGTCTCGCTGCAAGCGTCAAGTATCTGGATACAAATTATTTCGCCAAGACAGGCAGGCCTGTCTGGTGCGGCGGGATTTCGCTCTCGCAGTACCTCTATGTGCGCTCGCTCTATACGGATTACCCTCTCTCCGCCTCCACTGCGCGCGAATTCCGCAAGGCGGTCCGCTCTTACCTCGTGCCTTCGAAGGACCGGGGGCTGAACGGGCAGGTTTTCGACAAGGCGCGCCGTATTTATGTAGTACACAGGCTTCTGGGAAGTTCTGACGGGCTTTCGCTCGCCAAGTCGCTCGGCGTGAATCTCGCGACCCGCCGTCGGCTTCAGAAGTCCCTTTCCGCCGACCTCGCTTCGCTGAAGCAGTACGCTGTGGAGCATCGCTGCTGCGGGGTTTATTTCCCGAACGCGGTTATGCCTTTCAGGGGACTGCTTGAAAGTGAGGCTTATGCGCACTCGCTTATCTGCGATCTGCTGCGCGATTGCGGAGAGACTTCACTTGCCGACGGGCTGCGTCTCTGGCTTATGATCCAGAAGGAAACTCAGCAGTGGGATGCGGATCCTGGCTTCATCGATGCCCTCGCTTCCGTGCTGGACGGTTCGCAGGAAGTGCTTGATACCAAGATAGTTTCATTGACGGCTTCCGGAGTTTTGCCGTTCTCGGAGATTCAGGCTGCGGGGAACGGATTCACGATTTCGCGGGCTTATTCAGTCGAACGTATGGTGGACGGAAAGAAGACTCTCGCGCCTCTTGCCGATGGGGATGTGCTCAGGCTCGGCGACAGGGTGGTCGCGGAGTATCGGATCTGGAATGAGGAGAATCGCAGTTTCGTGAGAGTCAGCGCTTTGCGTCCGGCTTGCCTGCGCCCTGCCGCTCAGCTTTCGGGCCGTTACGGCTGGTGGATTGCGCCGCTTCGTGTATCCAATTATTATATGTATACCCCTCAGGGCTATCGCAATGTGCTGAGTGACAGGACTGAGTATTGGTTCGATTCCTATCCTGAGGAGAAGACCGTGATTACCGAAGAGTTCTTCGTGACGCAGGAAGGCCGCTTCCAGCAGGGAGCTGTGGAAGTGGAGTCACTTTATGCTCCGCACTATCGTGCGAACGGGGCTAGTCAAGAGGCTTTGTGTAGCAGCGGCGGCGCATAAACGGCTGCGGATCGAACTGGTTGAATAGCATCTGGGCCTTCACGTTCAGTTCGAGCTGTGGGTTGAGAAGCAGATGTTTGATGCCGAACTTCAGACAGCCGTCGTGCAGATGTTTCATCATAAGAAGGGCGGCACCCAGTCCCTGGAACGCCGGCTGAACGCCGATCATCAGGGCTTCGAGGGTGTCGTTCTTTTTGAGCGCTTTCAGGATGCGGATAATTCCCAGAGGGAAGAGTTTGCCGTTTGATTTTTTAACGGCTTTGGAGATGGACGGTACGCAGAAGGCGAAGCCGACGGGCTTGTCGTTTTCGTCGAGACAGACGGCCACGAAGTCAGGGCTGAGGATCGTGACGTAGGTCTGGATATATCGCTTTATCTGTTTGTCTGTGAGAGGGCAGAACTCGAAGAGAGGGTCGAAGGTTTCATTGTACATATGGAAAATCTCCATCCCGTAGCGGTCTGCCAGTTCTTTCGTGGTCTTGGGCTGGAACATATGTATCCGGAAACGCTCTTCTATCTGCTTGGTGTTCCTGAATGCCGGAGGGAGTTCTGGCTTGATTTCCACGAGTCTCTGTGTCCAGTCCACATCTTTTTCGAAGCCGAGCTGCTTCAGCAGGGTGTCATAATACGGGTAGTTGTACAGGCAGGTGAACGGGCAGAAGTTCTCGTAGCCCTCCACGAGAAGTCCTTCCTTGTCCATATCGGTGAATCCCCACGGGCCTTTGATATGGTCGCACCCCTTGGCTTTTCCCCACGCGGCCACTGCATCGAGCAGGGCTTTCAGCACCTCTATGTCCTCGATGAAGTCGAGCCAGCCGAAACGGACGGTTTCTTCCTTCCATTTCTCGTTGGCTCTGTGGTTTATGATCGCCGCGACGCGGCCGACTATCCGTCCGTCCTTCCAGGCCAGGTACAATTCTGACTCTGAATATTCGTATGCTCCGTTTGATTTCGGATTAAATGTATCGTATTCATCGCCTTCCAGCGCCGGGACCCAGTTTTCGCAGTCTTTATAGAGCTCCAGAGGGAACTTCACGAACAGTTTGAGATCCTTTCTGCCGGTCACGGTCGTGATATTGACATCCATAGGTTCGGTTTTTAAATTTTACAAATGTAGCAAAAATGTTCTTTTTTGTCCACATTTTCGGGATTTTCTATCACTTCCCGATCATGTCTCGTCTTTACATATCCTTATCTCATATCCACCTTTGTCCGTAAAAACCGCCCATTTTACGGACAAACTTTCCTCCTGCCTCACTTTGTCCGTAAAAACCGCCCTTTCTCCGGACAAACTTTCCTCCTGCCTCACTTTGTCCGTAAAAACCACCCTTTCTCCGGACAAACTTTCCTCCTGCCTCACTTTGTCCGTAAAAACCGCCCTTTCTCCGGACAAACTTTCCTCCTGCCTCA
>CAVCRS010000025.1:0-22618 GCA_963604635.1 Faecalibacillus sp. | reverse complement strand
TTGTGAGATAGCTCGCGCGGAGGCTGCTTCCCCCGTAATGGGGGACCGAGGGGGGAAATTAGATTGGCGAAGCCGGCCGGAGAAATTATTGCTGCCGCGGGACTTGCCGAAGCGCAGCGGCCATAATCAAAAAACTATATTTTCAAAAGAGTGATGACGCCGTCCATTGTGGAGGCGAGGATGAGGGTGGAGCCGTCGGAGGCGGTCCAGATGTCCAGAGGATTGATGAGAGCTAGGGAGAGCTTGTGAATCCACTGCAGTGAGCCGTCAAAGGCCGAAAGGGCGAAAAGATTGCCCTTGTCGGTAGGGAAATATACCACGCCGTCCTTCTCCAGAATCTCAGTCGGCGAGATTTCATAGCCCATACCGTTCTCCACATACCATTTCAGACACTCCTGAGGCAGTTCCCCGTCAGCATTCACAGAAGAAAGCGGGACATCGGAAGCGAAAGCGATGGAATGATGGTTCATATTCTTGGCATAGACCGTGCTTCCGTCCTCAGAAAGCCCGACAGCCTCGCGTCCCCCGCGCACATAGAAAAGCTGCTTTCCCGTGGCGGCATCTATCGCATAGACCCTGCGGTCAGGCACGGAGACAAAAATGCGTCCAGCGGCCTTCACAGGATAAGTGGCGGCAGGAGAATACATCCTCGAAGGCTTGTCGCACTTCCAGACCCACTGCAGCTCACCCGTCTGAGTATCGAGAGAATACAGCCTGTTCCCCCAGGTTCCGAACACCACCTGCGTCTCATCGACATAAGGCCTGCACTCCACGAAGCCCTCGACACCGTCGAAAGCCCATATCAAAGACCCGTCTGAAAGCGAAAGCGCCCGGAAAACCCCGTCAGAAGAGCCCACAAAGACCTTTCCGTCCAGAATGACCGGAGAGGCCAGGACGGACTTCGACGCCTTGTAAGACCACTTGACCTTGCCGGAAGAGGCGGAAACCGCATAGACATTGCCGTCAGTGCAGCCGAAAACCACCGTCTTGCCGCTCACGGCAGGAGTGGAAAAGATCTTGCCCGGGAATTCCCGGCTCCATTTCTGGCTGCCGTCCTTCAGCGAAACAGCCCTCAGACAGCCGGAAGCCGTCGTATAGTAAGCCACAGAACCCCGCCGCGCGAAGCCTGCAACCACATTGCTCACATCCTGCTTCTTCCAGACTTCCTGCACCTGGGGATAACGCGCGTTCACGTCATACCGCAGCCACGGATAGTTCGACGCAATCCCGTCAGCACCATAAGTGGTAGTATCCTCAACCTCAGTCAGTTCGCGTGAGTACCACGCCGGGAAGCGCACGTATGAAGAATCGTTGTAAACCCTGATTTCGGAAACCGAGACATTATCGCCGGCAATGCGAAAAATATTGTAGCCCGGGTAATTCCCGGACGGAAGCGAAGAGCGTCCGAGCACGGCCGGAATCCCGTCATAGTTCAGAGCTGTGTTCACGTGCCAGTGCCCGCCGATGCAGAAGCGCACCCCTGCCCTTTTCAGTTCGCGGGTCACATCGAAGTAATTCAGCACCGAAGTGTCCTGCGGATAATGGTTTATGAAGATGGATTTCTGTCCGCCCTCGAGAGAACGCAGCCACTCCATACTCTCCTGAGGCAGAAGGGCCGGAGCCATACGCATATCCGGACCGCAGTTGCAGCTCAGGAACCTCCAGCCGCCCGCTTCGAACTCGAAATGCTCGTATCCGAACACCTTGCGGAAAGTGTTGCAGCCGCTCTCGGACCACTTCGCATCGTGATTGCCCGCCACCACATAGTAAGGCAGGGTGAAACCGTCGAGGATATCCTTGACCGCCGCAATCTCCTCATCCGTACCGAAATCCGTCAGGTCCCCGCCGATGATTACGAAGTCCAGACTGTCCTGGGCATTGATATTCGACACGCAGGCGCGTATCGAAGCCGGATTCGACGGATAATGCAGGTCAGTCATAAAGGCGAAGCGCACGGTGTCCCGATTCTGGGCAAAAAGCCCGACAGAAAGGATGAGAGCGGAAAAGCCCGCAAGGAATCTTTTCATAATCAATTAAATAATTTCCATATCCGATGCCGGCAGCCAGCCCTGGCGGCCGTCCGAGAGTTCGATATTCTGCCAGTCCCCTATCCTGTCCAGAATGCGCACCTTGGTGCCTTCGTGCAGAACGAAGAGGTCCTTCGAAGTGTCGTTTCCAGGCGAACTCTTCACTGAAGTGACCGGCTTCATAATGATTGCGCTGTCGGTCCTGGCCCGGTCGGCCTTCTGCGAAAGGGCGAAACCGAGGCAGCAGAGCGAGAGCACCAGCGCGGCTATGCCTCCGAAGAAAGAGGCTTTGCGGGCGCCGGAAGCCCTGCTCAGAAGGAAAGTCACGGCAAGTCCCAACGCCAGAGCCAGAAGCAGCAGGAAGCAGACGGCCCAGGCATCGCAACTCATTGCGTAGCTGAGCTTCCGGCTCCACTGTTTGAGGAAGAATTCCGGCACGGAATCGATCTTGTCCTGAATGAAGCCCTGCGTGAGTTCAAGATTGAAGCGCGCATCGCCATATGACGGGTCCAGCTTCAGCGCACGCTCGTAATGCAGAGTCGCGCGGGCATAATCGCCAAGCTTAAAGTACACATTTCCAAGATTATACTCAAGCTCAGGGGAGCTTATTCCGAGGCCGGTCACAACCGTCCAATCCGCTTCCGCCTCGCTCCACTGTCCCTCGCTGTACGCCTCCACGCCCGCCGTCCAGAGCGAGTCCGGGTATTCATTGGCCGCAGATGCGGCCAATGGAGAAAGCATCAGCAGAGCGGCCAGAGCGAGTGTCGCAGCGCCTGCGCCGGCGCCGGACTTGCGCGTCTTGAGACTGCCGTCGATGGACGAAATGACGTTCAGCGCGGTCTCGTAATGCGCGCTCATAGCCTCGTGCCCCGCATCCGGGGAATATCTGGCATACTCGCAGGCGTCGAGCAGCTGATTCAGCGACTCGGCGAGCTCGGAGCTAACGCCTTCGGAAACAAGGGTTTCCTGTATGGTTTCTTTCGACATATCGGAAAGATTGATGCTCAATTTATCGGAAATGAATCCCAGAAGAGCCTTGTGCAGCTCCTCGTAGAATGCCGTGTAAAGTCCCTCCTTGAGGTACGCGCCGGCCCGGGTGAGACGCTTGCGCGCCATCTTGCTCGCACCCCTCTTGCGGCTGCCGGCGACATCGGCGCGGCGCGCCTGCGAGAAGCGGAGCAGGAAGTATGCCGCGGCGGCTCCGGCCACGATAAGGCAGAGCAGCGCGATGAAGAGCGGCGAACCGAAGAAAAGCTTGCCGTCCGCACTGAGACGCGGGTGTCCGGCGGCGATGTAGCGGATGTCCTCGCCGAGGGTACGGACGTCCTTGCGCAGGGTTCCGGCAGGAGCCGAGCTAAGCGTACTCCCTTGAGACTCAGGAGCATTCGATTTCTCGACCTTTATGTTTATAGGATCGGTGCGCACGGTCACGTACTTGCCCGCATTCGTGTCGTAATAGCTGTATTCGACAGGTTCGATGGTGAAGTCACCCCCGCTGCGCGGGATGAACGGATACTCGAAAGTCTTGCTTCCGCTCAGTCCGCCCGAGGACTTGTCGACAGAGTCTGTCACCTTCACGTCATACTGCTCGAAATCAGGCGGGAAGGACACCTTCGGAGCCTCGAGGAGCGAAACGTTGCCCTTGCCGATGACGGTCAGGATGAGCGAAGCCGCATCGTGGGTCTTCAGAGAATCCTTGCTGACTTTTGCCTTTATGCTGAAAGTGCCCACTCCGCCGCCGAAGGACGCCGGAGCGCCGGACGGAAGATTCGACACGCGGATTGTGCAGGGGTCGGAGGTGACTCTCTTGCGGATGGTGGTATAGTCGCTCTGAAAAAAGCTGTCCAGGATGCTGCGCGGAGCGCTGCCGGAACGCACGTTCACAAGGCAGACTATCTCCGCAGGGTCTATCTTTATGCTGCCCGCCTGCTGCGGAATCAGGGTCCAGGTACGCAGGGTGGCGGCATTGTAGATCTTGTCGCCGATGGTTTCGCGCTGGAACTCGACATTGCTCGGAGCATAGGTCTCCTGGCTCCAGAAACCGTCGAAAGTCGGGAACTTGACATCCTCGAAGCCGGCGATGTTCACCCTCTGGTAGAGCTTCAGCGATGCCGTTATCGGCTGGCCGGTCACTACGGAAGTGCGGCTCAGGGAGAAACGCAGGAAGAGGTCCTCGCCGCTGATGCTGCCGGTGGTCTGGGCCTGGCTGGAAGAGGATGAGGACTGGGAGGCGGAGCCGCCGGAAGACTGGCCGCCCTGTGAAGAAGACGAAGCGCCGTCGGAAACCACCTGGACGCTTGTGGAGGCCGGGCTGGTGATGGTCTTGCCCTTCACCTTCGCGCTGGCCTGCGGAATCGTGAAAGTTCCGGTCCTGCGCGGCATAAGCACGTATGTATAAGTATATTGGGAAGTGTGGCTGCGTTTCCCGTTCACTATGGAAGTGTAGGAAGACGTACCCCTCTGAGGCCCCCAGACGAGCTGGAAGTCATCTCCGGCATCCCAGCTGAAGTCGCTGGGCGAGCCGTCCTCTATGATGAAAGTCAGGTTGAACTGCTCATCCGCGGCCACTACGTTCGGGACCTCTATCTTAATCGAAGTCTGGGCAAATGTCGTGACGGCTGCCGCGACAAGTCCAAACAATATACCGGCTATTCTCTTCATATCTTACCAATTCTTTTCCTTCTGACGTGATTTCAGGGCCTCGGCCTTCTCCTTTTTCACCTTGTCCTGGGTTTCCTTTTCCTTGGCCTGGATGGCCTGAAGCATCTGCTGGGCCTGCTGAGGGGAGATCTTAGGCTGCTGGTCAGGACTCTGCTGAGGCTGGTTGTTCTGGTTCTGGTCGTTCTGATCCTGATTCTGCTGGTTCTGATCTTTGTTCTGATCCTGGTTCTGGTCCTGCTGATTCTGATTCTGGTTCTGGTCCTGCTGATTCTGATTCTGGTTCTGATCCTGATTCTGATTCTTGTCCTGGTTCCGGTCGTTCTGGCCGCCACCGCCGCCGTTCTGCTGATTCTGAAGCATCAGCTTGGCATAGATGTAGTTCTCCTTCGCGTCCATATCGCCCGGAGCCTTCAGCAGGGACTGCTTGAAAGCGTCCACCGCCGCGGCGTAATCTTTCTTCTGCAGGGCGGCGTCACCGGCGTTGTACCAGTAGGAAGCCTCGTTCGGATTTCCGGAGACGGTCTCCTTAACAGGCTCCAGAGCTTTCTTCGCCCCGTCCCAGTCCTCCATCCTGTAGAGGGTGGAAGCCAGGTTGTAGCATCCGGCTACCGACAGGGAATCCTTCACCAGGGCCTTGCGGTAGTCTATTTCGGCATTCTTGTAGTCGCTCTTGCGGAACTTGCGGTTTCCCGCACGCACCTCGGAACGGTCCGTCTGGGCCCAGAGGCTCGCGGACAGGGAGAATGCCAGAAGTATGGTTAAAACTCTTTTCATCATTTGAACAGCTTGACGCGTGATTTCCTCTCCCCTATCAGCATCTCGAGGATGAAGAAGAAGAGGGCCGCGGCGAAAAAGTACATATACTGCTCGTCGTATTCCTCGAAGACGACGGAGTTGAACTTCTCCGCCTCCATCTTCTTTATGTCATCGATTATAGGGTTGAGACCGAATTCTTCATTGCCTGCGTGCACGTAGGCGCCATTGCCTTCGGAGGCTATCTGACGCAGGGTCTCCTCATCCAGGCGGGTGACGACGATGTTGCCGTCCCTGTCCTTCATCAGCTCGCCGTCCTTCGGGATAGGCTGGCCCTGGACGGAGCCCACACCTATGGTATAGATGCGCACGCCCGTGGCAGCGACCTGCTTTGCAGCCTCCACGGCGTCATCCTCGTGATTCTCGCCGTCGGTGATGACGATGATGGCGCGGCTCTTCTCGCTCTGTTCACTGAAGCTTTTGGCCGCCAGCGTGATGGCATCTCCGATGGCCGTGCCCTGGACCGGGACGGACTCGGTGTTCACGCTGCCGAGGAACATCTTCGCCGAAACATAGTCAGTGGTGATAGGCAGCTGCACGAAGGAGGTTCCTGCGAAAAGCACGAGCCCTATGCGGTCGCCCTGGAGCTTGTCCACGATGCGGGAGATGGCAAGTTTCGCCCTGTCCAGACGGCAGGGGGAATAGTCCTCGGCCAGCATAGAGTTCGACACGTCCAGACAGATCATTATCTCCGCGCCCTTCGATTCGTGCTCCTTGAGCTTCGCACCTATCAGCGGACGGGAAAGTCCTATCACGAAGAGGGCGAAGGCCAGGCAGAAGAACACGAGTCTGACCCACGGCTTGGAACCGGACCAGGAAGGCATCAGTTCCTTCACCAGAGCCTCGTCTCCGAAACGGCGGATTCTGCGGCGGCGCACAGCCCGCAGCACGCCATAGACAATGAGCGGCACGGGAACGAGCAGCAGCAGGAAAAGATATTGACTATTTGCAAAATATAACATCGTTCTTAATCCGGCCCCCTACGGGAGGCCAATCTCTCTTTACGGCAATGAACGGAAAAGCACGCGCAGCAGCATTTCGAGCAGCAGGCACAGGAGCGCCGCGAGGCCGAAACGGTCGAAGAGCTCGGTATAGACCGGGAAGCTGTCGATGGTGGTGCGGGCCTTTTCCATCTTGTTTATTTCACTGTATATCTCGGCGAGCTTGGTATTGTCCGTGGCGCGGAAATACCGTCCGCCCGTAGCGTTCGCAATGTCCTGCAGGAGAGTCTCGTCGATCTCCACCTGCACGTCCTGAACCTGCACGCCCCACGGGGTCATCACAGGATAAGGGGCCGTGCCGTTGGCTCCCACTCCGATAGTATAGACTCTGATGCCGTAGGTCTTGGCGATTTCGGCGGCGGTCTGAGGGGAGATTTCACCCCGGTTGTTCACACCGTCGGTAAGCAGGATGACCACGCGGCTCTTGGCATCGGAATCCTTCATACGGGCCACTGCGGTGGCGAGGCCGTTGCCGATGGCGGTACCGTCCTCGATGAGGTCGGTCTGGACTTCCTTCATAAGGTTTATGAGGGTGGCGCGGTCGGTGGTGAGAGGGCACTGGGTGTAGCTCTCGCCGGCGAATACCACGATGCCGATGCGGTCTGAAGGCCTCTGGGAGATGAATTCTATGGCTATGTCCTTCGCCGCGCTGATACGGTCAGGGGTGAAGTCGCGGGCCAGCATACTGGTGGATACGTCCATCGTGAGGACAATGTCGATGCCTTCGGATTCGACCTTGTCCATCTGGGTGGACGAGCGGGGACGCGCGATGGCCACGATGATAAGCGAGAGGGCCGCAATCCTGAGGATGAACGGCAGGTGGCGCAGAACCGAAAGGGGCGTGCGTCCGCCGCTTTTCCACTGCCCGAGGCTCGATACCCTCAGATGAGGCCTGCGGTCTGTAAGCTCGACTCTTATATAGTTGAGAATCAGCAGTACAGGCAGAGCCAGAAGCCAGAGAAGTTTGGGATATTCGAAAAACATATCAGGCCTCCTTTTCTGATTTTGGCATATATGCCGAGTGGTCCGGGTCTGCCGCGGTCGTTGAGCTTGTCGAAACGCCAGCGGCCGAGCCAGAAACTTCGTCTATTTGCCGGGGAGCGTTCTCCCCGGGCCCCTTGACCCCATTAGGAGCTCCGGAACCGGCAGATGCAGTACCGGCGGGAGCGGACTCCCCGGACCCATTGCTCCCGTCAGGCGCTCCGGCTGAGGCGTCTTGCGCCGCGGCCTCGTCCATTTCAGCCTGGTAGGTGCTGGTGACAAAGCGCACGGCGGTAGGGAGCGCGTGGGCGTTCTCCTGTTCGTCGGCGGTGTGCTTGGCGAATTTCACGAAGTCCGCGAGCTCGAAGAGCGAGCGGGTGTCATTATAAAGCTCAGGGGTGAGATGCTCGCGGCCCTTGAGGGCGGCGAAAATCTCTGCCGTTGTCATTTCGCAGGCGTCAATGTCGAACGTCTCGGCAATGTACTCGCGAAGGGTGTCGGTAAGACCCGAATAATAGGTCTTCTGCTTCTCGGGAGCCCAGTATTTGTCACCGCGGAAGCGGTCGAGTTTGCGCAGGGCCACGATGTAGGCCGGTTCCTTGCGCGTCTCGGCGAGTTTCTTCGCGCGGTGGCGCAGAATCAGCCAGACGATACCGGCCACGAGGGCCGCCAGAAGGATAAAGCTCAGGATATAAGGGAGCAATTCCTTGAAAGTCACAGGGTAACGAATCTGTCCCTTGATGTCGTGAATCTCGAATGTGGCCGTATCCACGGGAAGGGTGGTGACCTTGACCACCTGCTCATCGAAAAGCAGGGTATCCACGGCTCCGCCCGGAACAGTGCGCTCGAGGGCGATCTGAGGCAGGTGATACTCCCCCGCCTCGAAAGGCGCGAGGATCATATAGCCGCGGATGTCATATTTGAGGGAAGGCTTGCGGCCCTTGATTTTCAGGGTGTCGAGTTTCCAGTTCTCGACCATTGTCAACGTGTCGTTCAGGGCGGAGGACCAGTCCGGCAGGGCTATGGCGGTGCCCTCCTCCACATCCTGCAGGCTGAAGCCGTAGCGCAGCTGGTCTGCGATGAGGATGGAGTCGCGCTTCTGCAGCTGCTCCACGAAAGAACCCGTCACGGAGTGCAGGCCCGAATTGGCCGTAAGGCCGAACAGGACTGCGAGAGCGGCGAGCGCCAAGAAAATATGTCTGATTCCAGCTTTCATTTTCTCTTGAAAAACATCATCAGGCGCTTGACATAGTCATCGGAGGTGGCGATGTCAATGCTGTCTATCTTGTATCTGTTGAAGAGACGGGTCTCGGCTTCGGAGAGGGTCCTGAACCACTCGGCGTAGCTCTCGCGGGTCTTGCGGCTGGCGGTGTTCACCCAAGCGGACTGTCCTGTCTCAGAGTCTTTTACGTGCACGAGGCCGATGTTCGGTATGCTCTGCTCGCGCGGGTCGTAAATCTTGAGCACGGAGAGGTCGTGGCGGGAGGAAGCGACCTTGAGGGCCTCCTCGTAGCGCGGGCGCGAATCCGCTCCGGCATCGATCATATCGCTGAGCAGGAAGGCGGTGCACTTCTTTTTCATCGCGTTCGTGAGGAACTGCAGGGCCGCGCCGATGTCGGTTCCGTCCGAAGTAGGCTTGAGCTCAATGATTTCGCGGATGATGCGCAGAAGGTGGCTGCGGCCCTTTTTCGGCGGGATGAACTCCTCGACGTGGTCGGAGAAGAAGAGAGCGCCGACCTTGTCGTTGTTCAGAATGGCCGAGAATGAGAGGACCGCCGCAATCTCGGCGATGAGCGAACGCTTGGTCTGGGAGACTGTGCCGAAGAGTCCCGAACGGCTCACATCGACAAGGAGCACGACGGTGAGTTCGCGCTCCTCCTCGAAGACCTTCACGTACGGCTGCCGCAGGCGGGCCGTGACGTTCCAGTCCATATTGCGCACATCGTCGCCGTACTGGTACTCGCGGACCTCGCTGAACGCCATACCGCGACCCTTGAAGGCGGAGTGGTACTCGCCCGCAAAGATCTGGTGGCTGAGAGCCCTGGTCTTTATCTCTATCTTTCTGACCTTCTTCAGAAGGTCTTTTGCATCAGTGCTTTCCATAAATGGACGTCACTACGGAACGATGACTGCGTTGATGACCTGGGAGATGATTTCCTCGGTGGTAACGTTCTCGGCCTCAGCCTCGTAGCTGAGTCCGATACGGTGACGCATAACCTCGTTGCAGACTGCGCGCACGTCTTCAGGAATGACGTAGCCGCGCCTCTTGATGAAGGCGTAGGCCTTGGCCGCCATACTCAGGGAGATGCTGGCACGCGGGGATGCACCGTAGGAGATGAGTTCCTTGAGGGAAGCAAGGTTATAGTCCTCCGGAGTACGGGTCGCATAGACGATATCGACGATGTAGCGCTCGATCTTTTCGTCCATATACACGTCGCGTACGACCTGACGGGCGCGGATGATGTCCTCAGGGCTTACGACAGGGGACGCCTTCGGGAAGGTGCCGGAGTTGTTCATACGGACAATGAGCCTTTCCTCCTCTTTCTTAGGATAGTTCACGATGACCTTGAGCATAAAACGGTCCACCTGCGCCTCAGGAAGCGGATATGTGCCTTCCTGTTCGATAGGGTTCTGGGTAGCCATCACCAGGAACGGGTCCGGCAGGCGGAAGGTCTGGTCCCCGATGGTCACCTGACGCTCCTGCATCGCCTCGAGAAGGGCTGACTGCACCTTCGCCGGGGAACGGTTGATTTCATCCGCGAGCACGAAGTTCGCGAAAACCGGTCCCTTGTGCACCTCGAACGCCTCGTTCTTCTGCGAATAGATGAGCGTACCGATGACATCGGCAGGCAGAAGGTCAGGGGTGAACTGGATACGGCTGAAGCGGGCGTTTACTGCCTGCGACAAAGTATTGATGGCCAAAGTTTTGGCCAATCCTGGCATACCTTCGAGAAGGATGTGTCCGTTAGCGAGAAGTCCTATGAGAAGGTTTTCCACGAGGCCTTTCTGACCCACGATGACCTTACCCATTTCCATAGACAGGAGGTCCACGAACGCGCTTTCTTTCTGAATGCGGTCGTTGAGTTCCTTAATGTTTACATTTTCCATAACTTCTATTATGATTCAATTTTTTCCTATTTTTGCGCCTATGCGTTATTTCATTTCACTTTCTTACGACGGAGGAAGCTTCTGCGGCTGGCAGAGCCAGCCCAATGCAATGACCATTCAGGACAGCATCGAGAAAGCTCTGTCGGCGTTGCTGAGGTGCCGGACCTCCGTGACAGGTGCCGGAAGGACCGATTCGGGCGTAAACGCCTGCGGATACGCAGCTCATTTCGACTTCGAGGGGCCTCTGGACACGGAGCAAATCCGCTACAAATTAAATGCCATCCTACCCCGCGGAATCGTGGTCCACAAGGTGTGCGCGGTGAGCCCTGAGCTGACGGATGCGCACGGGGCTGAGTTCCACGCCCGTTTCAGCGCCACGAGGCGCGAATATACATATTTTCTGCATAGAAATAAGGACCCGTTCGTGGAAAAATTCTCGCTGCTCTACACTTTTCCGCTGGACTTCGAAGCGATGAACCGCGCCGCCGCGCTGCTCGTCGGCACGCACGACTTTTCCTGCTTCCAGAAGATAGGGAGCGATGTGAAAACCAGCATCTGCACCGTCACAGAGGCGTTCTGGAAGCCGTACACCCCTTCGCACATCGCGGTGATGGGCGCTCCGGCTCCGCTCCCGGGGGAGTTCGTTGCGGACGCGGTGATGGACTCTCCGGCTCCTCTTTCGGGCGGCTGCGCGCGGCTTTCTTCCGGTTCCGGGCGGTCTGTCGCTTCTTCCGGTCTCGCCCGGCCGCAGGCGGCCAATCATGGCGTCTCCTCGCAGCAGTCTGGCGGCTCCGACGCCATTTCAGGGGGGCCGTCCACGGCCAATACTGCCTTCTCCAATATCGTTTCCCCGCAGCCGGACCCTACCAATCCTACCCTTTCCGACTGCATTTCCTGCAGAGGAGAAGACTACTGGTATTTCCGAATAAGTGCTGACCGGTTCCTGCGAAATATGGTACGGGCCGTAGTGGGGTCCCTTCTGGAAGTGGGCCGCGGAAAGCGCAGTGTGGAGGACTTTTCCCATCTGCTGGACGGCGGCAGCCGCTCGCTTGCCGGCGAATCCGTCCCCGGCCACCCGCTCTTCCTCTCTAAAGTGGAGTATTAAGTCACATGCGTCCGTAAAAAAGGCACTTTCTCCGGACAAAATCCTTCTTAAGCAGCTCTCGTCCGTAAAAAGGGCCTATTTTCCGGACAAACGAGTGAAAGACAAAGCTTTGTCCGTAAAAAGGGGCATTCTTCCGGACAAACTCCATCTCGGGCGGCACTTGTCCGTGAAAAGAGGCGTTCCCCCGGACAAACTATTATCTGGCCTCACCTCTGGTGCATCGAAAAGTTCACCAGAGGCGTTATCCGCACTTTTCGATGTACTCGAGGACATTGACAAGTGCGCTCCGCCACGATTATGCACTTTCCGATTTCGCCACATTATCTGAAGAAATATGGATATTGTTTCACTGGCTGTACGGGATTGACGAGTATCGAAATTCCATCGTCAGTGGCTGAATTAGGATCAGGGTGTTTCTATAATTGCACAAATTTGTCAGAAATGCATTGCCTGGCGACATCTGTCCCAACTGTGGGGGACAATGCCTTCTATGGAACAAAAGCAAGTTCAGAAGGTTATCTGTATGTCCCTGAGGAGAGTGTGGAGTTATATGCGAATGACAGCGGATGGAAAGTCTGGAAAAACATCCAGAAACTGCAGTCGCCTTCTAAACCACTGAGTCTCACCACCATCGCGGCGGACAATCCGCTCCAGCTGACCATCCCGGTCTCTGCCCGTGCATTGCCCGCCGCGAAATGTTTTTTTGAATTGATGGCTTGTCGATTAGAAAAAGTTACTAAATTTGCACCGGCACTCCCTGATTTAATGATAAAATCGAGAGTTGCCTCCCTAATTTCATAGATTATGTACGAGCGAATATTTAACATTGAGGACCAGCTTGACGAGGCGATGTTTCTGTTCGGAGCACGTCAGGTAGGCAAGTCCACTCTTCTTCAGAACCGTTTCAAGGATGCGGTTTATTATGACCTGCTGATACCGAGCATACGCAAGAGTTTCAAGAGAAACCCCGACCTGTTGCGGGAGGCGCTCTCTTCCAAGCCCGAAGGTACGCTCGTGATAGTGGATGAGATTCAGAAAGTGCCGGAACTGCTCGATCTGGTTCACTGGCTTATGGTGAATAAGGGACTACGGTTCATTCTCAGCGGGTCAAGTGCCCGCAAACTTAAGAAATCAGGAGCCAACACCTTGGGTGGCCGTGCCCAGCCACGGACTCTGTTTCCTCTTGTATGGAAAGAGGTTACGGATTTCCAGATAGACCGGGCTGTCCAGAACGGGATGATTCCACGCCACTATCTTGTGGAAGACGCAACGGACCGTTTGGAAGCATATGTCAAAGTCTATCTTGACGAGGAGATACGAGATGAAGCGGCAGTGCAGGATGTGGACGTGTTCGAGAGGTTTATGGAAGTGGCTGCCATATCGGACGGAGAAATGTTGAACTATTCAAACATAGCTTCTGACTGCGGGGTATCCGCAAAGACAGTGAAATCTTATTACCAGATACTCTACGATACACTGCTCGGTTATGAAATTCCCGCTTATCGCAAGGTCATAAAGCGTCCGGTCGTACAGGCACCGAAGTTCTACTATTTCGATGTCGGACTTGCCAATTATCTTATGGGCCGTTATTCTCTGAAACGCGGGACTGATGATTACGGCCACGCTTTCGAGCATTTCGTGATGCAGGAGATAATTGCCTATCGCGGGTATTTCCGACGTCGCGAGGAAATATCCTATTGGCACACTTACAACGACCAGGAGGTGGACGCCGTAATAGGAGATGCAAAGGTTGCCATAGAAATCAAGTCCAGTGAGCAGGTCAAGACGAGCCACAAGAAAGGATTGAAAGCCTTCAAGGAAGAACATCCGGAGTGCCGTCTTATTCTCGTATCGCACGATCCCATAACAAGGGTCTCAGGGGATGTCGAACTTATCAACGTTTCCGATTTCTTGAGGATGCTTTGGAACGGAGAGATTTTCTGAGGAGATACATGCCTACCGAAATTACCTCCTTTGGTATATGGAAATAATGGGTATCCTTTGATATACTGCTGAGCCAACAAATTTGTCAAAAAGCTATATTTTTTGACAGAATTGTTTATATGGATTTCATTCTCATACGTCTCCGATAGGGAAAGGTCACACAATCGACCCCAGAATTGGACGAAGTCCGGGAAAAATAAAAAACCTCCGATGCGGACTGGCACTCGGCTTGCGAGAGGTACTTTTTTTGCGGTGCTTTTGAAAAATTTGGTTATTTTTGCAAATTGGTATGAATGTGTCCGGCGACGATGGATAAATGAACTCCTTCGAAGAAGGACGGGCAAACGTACCGAGCTGTTTTTTAGGAATTAACGATTGTGTTTAAACTGAAATAAAACTGTAGAAAAATATGCTTTTCAATCTCCTTCAAATCGACTCTGTTGCGGCGATCGAGCAGGTGGCGACCGAAGTTGCGGCCGTGCCTCAGCAGCAGGAAATGACTTATTCTCTGATAGAAATGGCCTGCAAGGGCGGATGGCTGATGCTGGTGCTGCTGGCGCTGTCCATCATCGCCTTCTACATCTTCGGAAAGAAGTGGTGGATGATTCGCCAGGCCAGCAGGATTGACAAGAACTTCATGAACGACATCCGCGACTATATCCACGAGGGGAAGATCAAGTCCGCGCTGACTCTCTGCGAGAAGTACGACTCCCCTGTCGCAAGGCTTGTGCAGAAGGGTATTGAACGTATGGGACGTCCGCTCGCCGACATCCAGACGGCGGTCGAGAACACCGGAAACCTCGAAGTCGCAAGACTCGAAAAGGGCCTTCCTTTCCTCGCGACCTGCGCCGGAGGTGCCCCTATGGTCGGATTCCTCGGTACGGTAGTGGGTATGATCCAGGCCTTCTTCAATATGTCCCAGGCCGGAAACAACCTCGACATCACGATGCTCTCCAGCGGTATCTACACCGCAATGGTCACCACCGTGGGCGGTCTTATCGTGGGTATCCTCGCATATTTCGGATACAATTACCTGACAAACCAGATCTCGGGCCTCGTGTTCAAGATGGAGAGCGCGACCATAAACTTTATGGACCTGCTCAACGAACCGGCCGAGGGAGAGAACGAATAATATGGCTATAAAGAGAACTACAAGAGCGCTGTCCGAAACATCGATGTCGTCGATGAGCGACCTCGTGTTCCTGCTGCTCATCTTCTTCCTCGTGACTTCGACCCTGGTGAATCCGAACGCGCTGAAGCTTCTGCTTCCGAAGAGCACGGGACAGGTGTCCGCGAAGGCCACGGTGAGCGTGAGCATCAAGGACTGGGGAGATGACATCTATACCTATCACGTGAACGGCAACGAAGAGCCGGTCAGCTATGAGACGGTAGAGGACGAGCTCGTGGAACTTCTTCAGAGTGAGGAAGATCCTACTTTCTCCATCTATTCGGACGAAACCGTTCCGGTGAGGGAGATAGTGGCGATGATGAACATCGCGAAGAGAAACCATTATAAAGTGATTCTGGCGACGCAGCCGGAGGATTGACGCTGAAAGATGAAACAGTATCTCAGAGAAAGGGAAAGACAGGACAGGATTTCCAGCGCGGTGGGGGCGGTATTGGCCGTGGCCATACCGGTCTGCTCGGCGCTCTTCTGCTCTTTCACGGGTCTGAAATACATATACCCGCCGCCGCAGGAATCGACTTTCGTGATCGACTTTTCGGAGGAGGTGGAGCCGGTGGTGCAGCACCGCAACGGCCGGCAGCCTCAGGCTGAGGAGATCGACCTGAGCAAGCCGGTGGAGCTGGTGCAGCGGAGCGAGTCGCAGTACGTCTCGCAGAAGCAGAACCTCACGCCGGCGAGCGCGCCGGACGAGCACGGGGACGTGGAAGTGCCTGCGACGCCTGCCGAGCCTGTGCTGGACCCTCGCGCCTCGTTCCCGGGGATGAGCAAGAAGGACACTTCCCTGACGGCTCCGCACGGGGCGACGGAGGCTTCCGAGGGCTTCAAGGCGGGACAGCCCAAGGGCAATACCGACAAGGGCGCAGTCGGAGGGACTCCGAACGCGCACCTCAAGGGAAGAAGCGTGGTGGGCTCGCTGCCGCGCCCTACATATGAATCACAGGCGAGCGGAAAAGTAGTGGTGACCATCTGGGTGGACCAGTACGGAAAGGTTCAGAAAGCGTTGGCGGGAGCTGACGGAACCACTGTCACGGACAAGAATCTGTGGGCTGAGGCACGCAAGGCGGCACTCGGCGCACACTTTAACATGAGTGCGGATGCGCCTGCTCTCCAGCAGGGTAGCATTACCTATATATTTAATTTAAAATAGCCTTACGGCAAAGTTAGAAATGGAAGATTACAAGAACGACGGTCTCGACCGTCAGGAGAATCGTAGCGATTACGGTTCAGAGAGTGCAGAACGCAAACCGGCGTATTCTGCAGAAGGCAGAAAGCTCAGACCACGCAAGAAGGTCGTGGCATCCGGGAACTATAGCGAGGGCGGTGAGCGTCGCAGCTATGGCGAGAACAGAGAGCGCAGGAGCAGCTATGGCTCCGGAGAGCGTTCTTCTTATGGCAACAGAAGCTACGGTGAACGCAGAAGTTATGGCGAGGGCGGTGAGCGCAGGAGCTATAACGGCGGAGAGCGTAGGAATTATGGTGAGAACGGTGAACGCAGAAGCTACGGTTCCTCTTACGGTTCCGGCTCGAACGAGGGAGGAGAGCGCAGAAGTTATGGCGACCGTCCTCAGCGTTCCGGCTATGGCAGAAGCTCCTATTCCGGCAGCTATGGAAACAGAAGCCACGGTGACGGCGAGCAGCGCCGCAGCTACGGCGAAGGTGGAGAGCGCAGAAGCTATGGCGCAGGCGAAAACGGAGAGCACAGAAGCAGCTACGGCAGCCGTCCTCAGCGTTCCGGCTACGGCAGAAGCAGGAGCTACGGTTCCGCGGCAGGCGCCGGCGAAGGCGAAAACGGAGAGCGCAGAAGCAGCTACGGCAGCCGTCCTTCATATAACAGGGCCGGAGGCGAAGGCGCACCGCGCAGAAACGGCAAGTTCGGTGCGAAGCCGGGTATGAAGCCTAAGGCAAAGGGCGCTCCGAAAAAGAAGAAAATGGCGCCTCAGTTCACTGAGGCCGATGAGGCGGGCGTAAACAGAATGATCAGCCGCCGTCCTCAGATCGACAATTACAACGCATCCGACTACGATGCCGCCGCTACACCTATAAAGGAGGAAATCCGTCTGAACAAATTCATCGCGAACTCAGGCGTATGCTCACGCCGCGAGGCCGACACATTCATCCAGGCTGGTGTGGTAACCGTTAACGGTGAAGTGGTTACGGAACTCGGAACCAAGGTCAATGTTCTCAATGACGATGTCCGCTTCAACGGCGAGCGTCTCAAGGGCGAGGAGAAGGTATATATCGTGATGAACAAGCCGAAGGGCTATGTCACCACCGCCAGCGACCCTCACGCTGAGAAGACCGTTATGGATCTGCTCAAGGGCTGCACCGCAAGGGTTTATCCTGTAGGACGTCTGGACAAGGCCACCACTGGCGTGCTGATGTTCACGAATGACGGCGAAATCGCCGAGAGGCTCACCCATCCTTCCTATGACAAGAAGAAGATCTACCAGGTCATCCTCGACCGCGAACTGAGCCAGGACGACTACGAGAAGATTCTCCAGGGCATCGAACTTTCTGACGGAGTAGTGGCCGCCGACGAACTCGAATACATCGACGAGAACGACCACAGACGCCTCGGCATCGAGATCCACTCCGGCAAGAACCGCATTGTCCGCAGGATTTTCGAATCCCTCGGCTATGACGTGCGCGCACTCGACAGAGTCTATTTCGCAGGTCTCACCAAGAAGGGCGTGAGCAAGGGAGAATGGAGATATCTCACTGAGGGTGAGGTCAATATCCTTAAAATGGGCGCTTACGTATAATGGAGCATCGTTCAGGATTCGTAAACATAATCGGCAATCCGAATGTCGGTAAGTCCACGCTGATGAACGTGATGGTCGGGGAGAAGCTGTCGATAGTGACGGCCAAAGCCCAGACCACCCGTCACCGCATTATGGGCATAGTGAACGGGGATGACTACCAGATAGTCTATTCCGACACTCCCGGCATTCTCAAGCCACGCTACCGTCTGCAGCAGAATATGATGAATTTCGTGGACACCGCCATCGGCGACGCGGACATCATTCTCTATGTGACTGACGTGGTGGAGACCCCGGACAAGAATTCCGAATATGTGGAGAAGCTGAGTCAGCTGACCTGCCCGGTCATTCTGGTCATCAACAAGATTGACCTCAGCGACCAGGCCACGGTGGTCTCCCTGATGGAGCAGTGGAAGCAGAAACTGCCTTCCGCCGTCATCATTCCGGCATCGGCCCAGGAGAAGTTCAACACCGACACCATCTTCGAGGCCATCCTGGAGAAACTCCCTCTGAGCCCGCCGTGGTATGACAAGGACACATTCACGGACAGGAACATGCGATTCTTCGCTTCCGAAATCATACGCGAGAAGATTCTTCTGAACTACAGCCAGGAGATTCCCTACTGCTGTCAGGTGGAAGTGGACAGCTTCAAGGAGGGCGAAGAGAGGTATGACATCTCAGCCGTCATCTATGTGATGAGGGATTCGCAGAAGAGCATTGTCATAGGCAGGCAGGGGCAGGCCCTCAAGAGGACCGGCACCCAGGCCCGCCTGGAGATGGAGGACTTCTTCCAGAAGAAGGTCTTTCTGAGTCTGTTCGTGAAAGTCGATCCGGACTGGAGGGAAAGCCGCAAGGAGCTGAGACGCTTCGGCTACGAAGAGTAAAAATTCCCTGTCAGCCCCATCTCAGACGGGGCTGACGGGTTTATGATTCCGCATTGGCGGAGACAGAAAAAACATAACGCAGAATTAATGATATGGATGATTACAAGGACAACGAGGATCTTGAGCAGAACATAGCGGAAGATGAAGAGGGGGAAGAACCGGTGGCGGAAGATGCGCAGCCGACGGGAAGATTCGACAAGCTGTTGGGAGACGACAGCCGAAAGTTCAAACTTTCCGGAATGTTCAAGGACTGGTTCCTGGACTATTCCTCCTATGTAATTCTGGCAAGAGCCGTTCCGCACATCGTGGACGGTCTGAAGCCCGTGCAGAGGCGCGTGCTTCATTCGATGTACAAAAAGGATGACGGAAGCCTGACCAAGGTGGCGAATCTGGTCGGCGAGGCGATGAAATACCATCCTCACGGCGACGCGTCCATCCTGGGTGCCCTCGTTCAGCTGGGCCAGAAGGGCTACCTGATAGACTGTCAGGGTAACTGGGGAAACATATTCACCGGTGACGGCAACGCCGCCCCGCGTTACATCGAGGCACGGCTCAGCAAATTCGCCAAAGAGGTCATCTTCGATCCGAAGATAACGAACTGGATGACCTCCTATGACGGCAGGAACCAGGAGCCTACGGAACTTCCGGTACGTTTCCCGCTGCTTCTCGCGCAGGGAACCGAAGGCATCGCCGTGGGTATGTCCTCGAAGATTCTTCCGCATAATTTCAACGAGCTCATTGACGCATCCATCGCCATCCTCGAGGGCAAGGAGTTCGAACTCTATCCGGACTTCCCTACCGGAGGACTCGCCGACTGCTCGAAGTATATGAAGGGCCGCCGCGGAGGCGTCGTGAAGGTGCGCGCGAGGATCGAAAAGATCGACAAGAACACCATCGTCATTACCGAGATTCCTTACGGCAAGACCACGCACACCCTCATCGATTCCATCCTCAAGGCAAAGGAGAAGGGCAAGATAAAGATCCGCAAGATCGACGATATGACCACGTCATCCGCCCATCTGGTGATACACCTGCCGAATGACGTGTCCCCGGACAAGACCATCGACGCGCTCTACGCGTTCACCGACTGCGAGACCAGCATCTCCCCGAACGCCTGCGTCATCAAGGAGAACAAGCCTCAGTTCCTGGACGTGGACGAGATTCTGCGCTACGACACTTTCCACACGAGGGACCTGCTTGAGACTCAGCTGCATATAAGGATGAGCGAGCTTGAGGACGAGTGGCACTGGTCCTCCCTGGAGCGCATCTTCTTCGAGAACCGCATCTACAAGGTCCTCGAGCAGGACCAGATGAGCTGGGAGCAGCAGATAGACGACGTGTTCGACAGGATGAAGCAGTATCAGGATATGTTCCGCCGCGAAATCGTGATGGACGACATACTGAAGCTGGTCGAAAAGCCTGTGCGCAAGATTTCCAAGTTCGACACGAAGGCCCTGGACGAGAAGATTCTCGGCATAGAAAAGGAAATGGCTGAGGTTCAAGATGATCTGGACCATATCGTACGCTATACCATCGACTGGTTCAAGTCCCTGAAGAAAAAGTACGGCACCGCGCATCCGCGTCTTACCGAAATCACCAGCTTCGAGACCATCACCGCCACCAAAGTGGTGAACAACAACGCGAAACTCTACGCGAACCTCGCGGAGGGATTCGTGGGCATCGGTCTGAAGAAAGACGAGCAGGTGCAGTTCATAGCCGACTGCTCCGACCTGTCGGAAGTCATCGTCATCGCCCGCGACGGCAAGTACAAGGTGACCAAGGTCACGGACAAGGCTTTCTTCTGGAAGAACCTGCTGTACGTGGGCGTATTCAACCGCAACGACACCCGCACCATCTACAACGTGATCTACCGCGAGGGCAAGAGCGCCGTCAGCTACGCCAAGCGTTTCGCCATCACGAGCGTGACCCGCGACAAGGAATATGACATAACGACCGGCGAGCCCGGCTCGACAATCCTCTGGTTCTCAGCTAATTCCAACGGCGAGGCCGAGACCGTAAAAATCCTCCTGCGTCCGCGTCCGAAGCTCAAGAAGAACAGCCTCGAGTACGATTTCTCGCAGCTCGCCATCAAGGGCAAGACCTCGCGCGGAAACCTCGTGTCGAAGAACCCGATCCAGAGAATCCAGCTGAGAAGCAAGGGCGTGAGCACCATCGCAGGCAAGGACATCTGGTACGATGCCGACATTCAGAAACTTAACGAGGACGGCCGAGGCCAGTACCTCGGCCAATTCGGGACTAACGACAAGGTTCTCGCCATTTTCAGGAACGGCACCTACTACACGACTTCCTTCGATCTGGTGAACAAATATCAGGGCGACGTGCTGCGCATCGAGAAGTTCGACCCTGAGAAGACCTTTACGGCCCTGTACTGGGACGCTTCGGCCAAGTCATTCTATATCAAAAGGTTCTCTTTTACGCTGAGCGACAACACCCCGACTCTTTTCATAGCCGAGGGCAAGAATTCCTATCTGGTGGAGCTCTCGGACGATGCGCGTCCGCAGTTCAAGGTGGAGTTCGGAGGCAAGTGGGAATACCGCGAGCCGGAGGTATTCAGCGCAGAGGATTTCATAGCCAAGAAGGGCCTTGCGGCCAAGGGCAAAAAGGTGCACAGCCTGGATGTGGCCAAAGTATATTTCATCGAGCCTCTGGAGGTTCCGGTGGAGGAAACCGCTGCCGAAGACGGTTCTGACGAGGTCCCGGATGAGGGTGATGCACCTGAAACCGCCCCGCAGGAGCCTCAGGAGTATGTGAATGACGAACCTGAAGAGGGTGAAGAGCTTACGCTGTTTTAGCGGTTATGTGAGGGGCAATCCCCCGGAGTGAAATTATAGTTGTAAAGATATATGTCCGAAATCAGGAATGCCGCGCTCTGGCAGGACGGAGCGCTGAAAATCGACTGGGTTAAACACAATATGCCCCTGCTGAGCGGGCTCGAGAAGGAGTTCGGGCAGGAGCAGCCTTTCAAGGGTCTGAAAGTGGCCCTGTCAGTGCATCTGGAGGCCAAGACCGCCTATCTGTGCAAGGTCCTCGCCGCAGGCGGGGCGCAGATGTATGTCACGGGCAGCAATCCCCTCTCCACTCAGGATGACGTGGCGGCGGCCCTGGTTCACGACGGCCTGAATGTGTTCGCCTGGTACGGCGCCACCGCCGAGGAGTATGAGAACCATATCCGCAGGGTGCTGGAGGTCGGACCGAATGTCATCATCGATGACGGCGGCGATCTGGTTTCGCTTATGCACTCCGAATTCAGGGATCTGATACCTCAGGTTATCGGCGGCTGCGAGGAGACCACGACAGGCATTCTCCGTCTCAGGACTCTGGACCGCGAGAAGAAGCTTCTCTTCCCTATGATGCTGGTGAACAATGCCGACTGCAAGCATCTGTTCGACAACCGCTACGGCACGGGCCAGTCCGTCTGGGACGGAATAAACCGCACCACGAACCTGATCGTGGCCGGAAAGACGGTGGTCGTGGCCGGTTACGGCTGGTGCGGCAAGGGCGTGGCGATGAGAGCCAAAGGTCTGGGTGCCAAAGTGATAGTGACTGAAGTCAATCCTATAAAGGCTATGGAGGCGGTGATGGACGGCTTCCAGATAATGAAGATGTCAGAGACTGCGGAGAAAGGTGATTTCTTCGTGACCGTGACGGGCTGCAAAGATGTCATCACGAGGGAGCATTTCCTGAAGATGAAAGACGGGGCAATCTGCTGCAATGCGGGCCATTTCGACGTGGAAGTGGATGTAGCCGGGCTGAAAGCTATGGCATTGGACGCGAAGCCGGCCAGGAAGAATATTATGGGCTACCGCCTCGAGAACGGCAGACGGATTTACGTGATTGCGGAGGGACGTCTGGTGAATCTGGCGGCCGGCGACGGGCATCCGGCGGAGATTATGGATATGTCCTTTGCGATCCAGGCTCTGAGCGCGCGCTACCTCGTAATGCATCGCGGTGAGGCTCAGGCACTTGGAGCTATGACGCACGAAGTTCCGGGAGAGATTGACCGTGAGGTCGCGGAAAGGAAAATACGCTATTGGGGCTGCTCGATCGACGCCCTGAGCGAGGAGCAGCATCGTTATCTTTACGGGGAGTAGGCTATGCGGACACTGCTGAAAAATGTGCTTCTCGACG
>CAVCRS010000024.1:0-56474 GCA_963604635.1 Faecalibacillus sp. | reverse complement strand
GCCACTACAATGTGGAAGAATGCGAAATTCTTCTTACCGTGGCGCTGTAAACGAATTTTAACAGCCATTGTGAATCTGTTTTAAAAATTAATACTGTAAAGTGCTTCCTACCCGAGGAAGCGGCTGCAAAGTTACATTAATTTCATATATTTGCAAACGCAATCACAAGAAAAAACTCTATGAAACAGATAGTTGAGCACTTTACAGACAATGACCTGTACACTTTCACCTGCCAGTACTACATTCTCGAGACCTATCCGAGGGCCGAAGTGGAATACACTTTCTATGACCGCAACCATACCGTCTATCCGGAAGGCTTCGCGCAGCTGCTGCGCGAGCAGATAGACCGTATGGCGGAAATCTCCATCACCGAAGAGGAGATCAGGTATATGCGCGAGCGCTGCTATTTCCTGCCGCTGTGGTACTTCACCTTCCTGCGCGGTTTCCGCTTCAACCCGAAGGAACTCACTATAAGCCAGGATGTTGAAGGTCACCTGGAGGTCAATGTGCGAGGCAAGTGGTACTCTGCGATAATGTGGGAGATGCCGATTCTCTCGACCGTTTCCGAACTGATGCACATAATCAGGGGCGATATCGGTCGGTACGACCCCCAACTCGAGGAGCGTCGCGCGCGGGAAAAGGCGGAGCAGATCTTCGGCGGCGGACTGACCCTGGGCGACATGGGTACGCGCAGGCGTCTGAGCTTCGCGCATCAGGAGATGGTAGTGCGCTGTATGAAAGAGGTTTACGACTCTCGCGAGTGGCCGGGACGCTTCACCGGCACGTCCAACGTCTATCTCGCGATGCTCTACGGGACGTCGTGTCTCGGCACAATGTCGCACCAGCTCATTTCGTTCGAGGAGATCGTCAGCGGCGTGTTCGAGTGCAATTTCAACGTGATGCGCAAGTTCAGCGACGTGTTCGACGGCGACAACGGAATCTACCTCTACGACTGCTTCGGCGACAAAGTGTTCTTCAGCAATCTGTCGAAGCGTATGGCGATGATGTACAAGGGGTTGCGCGTAGACAGCGGCGTCGAGGAGGAGCAGCTCGAGAAGATCATCGCGAAGTACGAGACGCTCGGCATCGACCCGGCGACCAAGCAGGTGTGCTTCTCGAACGGCCTGAACATCGAGCGGGCGCTGGAAATCCACCGCTACTGCGCCGGCCGCGTGCAGGACTCCTACGGCGTGGGCACATTCCTGACCTGCGACGTGACGGACACGGAGCCGATGAACATCGTGGTGAAGCTCACCCGCGGCCGCATCACCGAGCTGCGCGAGTGGCACGACTGCATCAAACTGTCCTGTGACAAGGGCAAAACGCTCGGGAACTCTGCCAAGTGCGCGTACCTGCTCAGCCAGATCGGCGAGTAGCTGCTTTTCGCGGCCTTACGGCCAATGCCGCTTGCGTGGCCTCCGGCCAATATTCCCGGCGGCCTCCGGCCAATCCTGCCCCGGCCTTACGGCCAATATTGGCCTCACCCGCGAAGATTCTTTGAAAATTTTCGCCTAAAAAATTGCATTTAAGAAAATACTCAGTATCTTTGCAGTCCCAATCCATTCGCGGTAGTGGTGAAATGGTAGACACGCTACTTTGAGGGGGTAGTGCCCGTTGGGGTGTGTGAGTTCGACTCTCACCTACCGCACAAGAGGTTGACCGGAAATCGGTCAACCTCTTTTCGTTTATTATTTCGTCTCGACAAACTCGACGACCGTACACGCCGCGGAGACTTCGGAAGCTCCGCAACCGCATTGGACGCGCAGCGGCCGAGGAAAAAGATTGCGGTAGCGGAGCTTGCCGAAGCGCAGCGGCCGACACCTAGCGGTCCAGCGGATACCAGAGGGTCGGGGTCGGGCCCATCTTGAAGACTAGGGTGCCGCCATTGACAATGTCTGCGTATTCGATGTACGGATACGGGTGGTTCTGGCCGTTCAGAGTGACGCTCTGGATATACTTATTCGTATCGCTCAGACCTTCAGCCTTGATAATCAGCGTATTGTCTCCGACCTTCACGCTGACCTGCCGGAACGCAGGACAGCCGAACCAGAACCTCGGAACGGCGGGCTCCGCCTGATAGAAGCCCAGACTCGACATCAGATACCAGGCCGACATCTGGCCCGCATCCTCATTGCCCGCAAGCCCGTTAGGATCGTTGAAATAGAAATCACTGAACACCTTACGCACCAGAGCCGCCGTCTTCCACGGCTGCCCCGCCATCGTATAGAAATAAATGATGTGATGACTCGGCTCATTCCCGTGCGCATATTGGCCGATCAGGCCGGAAATATCCGGCGACGAATCATCGCCCACAACCTCCGAATCGGCAGCGAACAGACTGTCAAGCCTCTCGAGGAACTTCTCGCGTGACCCGAAGAGATCCACAAGCCCCTCGAAATCCTGCGGAGCCAGCCAGGTGTACTGCCACGCATTGCCCTCGCAATACACGTCGGCGCGGTGCTCGGAGCGGAAAGGATTGAACGGAGTCACCCACTTGCCGTCGGAATTGCGGCCGCGGATGAACTGCGTCTGAGGATCGAAATAATTCCTGTAGGAATGGCTCCTTTCCGTGAAATACTGATAATCATCATCTTTGCCCAGATACTTGCACGCCTGCGACATAGCCCCGTCCGCGATGGCGTACTCCATATCGAAGGCCACCGACTCATTCTCGAGCTTGTCCGCCGGAATGAAACCGTACTCCATCCTGTAGCCCTGGCCGCGTTCCGTATTCATTTCAGAATCTTTCAAAGCCCTGTAAGCCAACTCTTTGTCAAACCCGTCAAAACCCTTCGCCACGATATCCGAAAGAGCGATCACGCCTGGATTCCCGACCATACAGTCCGTCTCATTGCCCCACAGATGCCATACAGGGAGCTTGCCCTGCTGCTCATAGATATGCAGCATAGTGTTAGCCATATCGCCCATTTTTTCCGGGTGAATCAGCGTCATAAGCGGCATCGCGGCCCGGTAGGTATCCCAGAGGGAGAGAATCGTATAGTTGGTGAATCCGCCGCTGCGGTAAACCTTGCCGTCGGACCCGCGGTAATCCCCGTTCAGGTCATTGAAAGTCGCAGGAGCTATCATCGAATGATAAAGCGCCGTATAGAATACGGTTCTGGAATCCTCATCATCCGTATCTATCTTTATTTTAGACAGTTCCCTGTTCCACTCATCGCGGGCGCGAAGCTCTGCGGTATCGAAATCCAGACCGGCGGCAGACTCTGCCATATTGGCTTTCGCCCCATCGATATCCACCGGAGAAATGGCCACTTTCAGTCCGATTCTCTCCCCTTCGGCAGTACGGAAATTGACACGGCCGTAATTGCCGCGCACCTCCAGACTGTCGAAAGGCTTGTCGAAACGGGCATAGAAGAACACCTTCTGGTCACGTGCCCAGCCGGTAGAAAAGCGGTAGCCCTGTATGGTGCTGCTGTCCACAGCCTCGATCCGAGTATCCGTGGCACTGTCCCAACAGCCGCCGTTCTGCAGATCGAAAACCACTGCAGCAGAATCACTTGCAGGAAAAGTATATCTGTGGAATCCCACGTGGGACGTCGCAGTCAGCTCCGCGAGGATTCCGTAACGTGTAAGCGGAACGCTGTAAAAGCCCGGGCGGCTGACCTCCCGGCTCCTGTCCGCATAAGACCAGAGGCCGGTATTCATCGCTGCAATGATTTCCGCCGAATCCGCACCGAGTCCCGGCTCCACTCCCCTGGCATAAGTCACATCCCCGACAACAGGCATCACCGTAATGTCGAACAGATCCCCGATACCGGTTCCCTCCAGATGCGTATGCGAAAATCCTATCACCGTGGAATCGCTGTCGTGATAGCCCGAGCACCAGTCCCAGGTCTGAGGGATGCTGGTGGGACCGAGCTGTACCATTCCGAACGGCACATTGGCCCCGACGAACACGTGACCGTGTCCGCCGCTGCCAATGCGGGTGTTTACATAACTCGTATAATCGACTTCGGTGCGGGGCGCCGAGCAGGCGGCTGCCATAAGAGCCGACAATGCTATGGCTGTCAATACTTTCCTCATCATATTCCTATTTACTTTTTATGCAGTTGTAATTTACGGTGCCGGAGCTGACCAGATCAGAATGGCTGACGCGATAGCCCCCGAAGCGGCGGCCGTCGAGCCGGATTTCCCTGATCCGCTCATAGTTCCCGGATTTCCCCGAGCAGCTTTTGGACAGCACCAGTTCAGACTTCCCGCCGCAAAGGGACGGATCCAGAGTGATGGTGACCCTGTCGAAAGTCGGGGTGGTAAGCGTATAGTAAGGCTCACCCGGACAGTCCGGATAGAAGCCCATCATCGAGAACACCGCCCAGGCGGACATCGTTCCGGTGTCGTCATTGCCCGGAATGCCGTCAGTGCCGGTGGTGAAATATTTCTCCAGCAGCTGAGGAACCAGTTTCTGGGTCCTCCACTCCTCGCCGCGGAAACGGCTGAAAAGATACGGATAAGCTATATCAGGCTCATTTGCAGGATCATACAGGCCCTCGTCAAACACTTTCTGAAGTTTCTCCACATACTTTTTCCGCCCTCCCATAAGGGCCGCATACCCTTCCACATCGTGAGGCACATAGAAAGTGTAATTCCAGGCGCTCCCCTCGTGGAATCCAGGGACCGGCTCGAAATTCTCCCCCTGACGCGGATTGAAAGGCGTAAGGAATGAGCCGTCGGATGTGAGCGGACGCAGGGTGCCCGACTCGGAGCTGTAATAGTGCCTGTAGCCCAGCGAGCGCTCGCGGAAATTGGCCGCATCTTCGATGTGGCCGAGTTCTCGTGCGAGAAGCGAGAGAGCATTGTCCGCGACATAGTACTCCAGCGCGTGCGAGACGGAGTTGTCCCCCGAGAAGTCGGCGGCGAAGAAACCGAGCGGAATGTAGCCGTCACGAATATACGGGTCGTTGTCCGGGCGCATCCGGTTCTCATCCCCCGGGGTGTCCGCGGACTTGACAAAAGCCTCGTAAGCCGTATCTATATCAATGTCTTTCAAGCCCTTGAGCCAGGAATCGACAATCACAGGGATGGCAGGGTCGCCCTCCATCGTGAAGGTCTCGCGGCCGTAGAGCTCCCACTTCGGCATCCAGCCCCATTCGCGGTACATATCGATCATCGAGCGCATCATATCCGTCTGACGTTCAGGATATACGAGGGTCATAAGCTGGTGGACGTTGCGGTAGGTGTCCCACAGGGAAAACACCGTATATCTGCTGTGGCCCGGCAGGACCTTTCCGACTCCAGGCCGGACGGCATTCGCAACGGACTTCCCGTCATACTCCATCAGAGGATACTCCCCGTTCACGTCATTCAGGACATTCGGATGTATAAGGGTGTGATAGAGAGCCGTATAGAAGACCGCCTTCTGCTCCTGCGTGCCGCCCTCAACCCTGATTCTGGACAGGTCGGCATCCCATCTGGCGGAGGCGTCAACGCAGACTTTGTCGAAATCGAAACCGCTCTGCTCCGCATCCAGATTCTCCCGGGCATTCTCGCAGCTCACGAAAGACACTCCCATCTGCACCATAATCTGCTCCCCTTCCTGCACATCATCAAAGGTGAACCAATAGCCGATATCATCCCCGGCAATCTCCCGGGCATATTTCGTATAGAGCTTGTACTTCCCCTGATCCGTGTCCCAGGCGGCCTCCACAGTCATCGGTCTCTGATGCTTCCAGTAGCCAGAAGATGACGGTTCGCGGCTCACCCTCAGCACGAAATAGATCGGAAATACCGCCTGAGGGTTATAGCAGAAGGTTCCCATCAGTTTCTCGCCCTCGATTTCAGTGGCGCTCACACGCCGCACCACAGCCCCGCTTTCGTTAGTGAGACCCTCACCGAGATTCAGCAGGATATTGGCCTGGCCGGAGGGGAAAGTGTAGCGCTCGATGCTGCTTCGCGTCGTGGCGCTGACTTCCGTGCGGATTCCATACCGGGTCAGGGTATTCGAATAAAAGCCTGGAGACGCAGTCTCATCGCTGTATTCCGAGCCGTATTTGTGATAGTCCACTTCCAGAGTCCCGGAAGTAGGCATCGTAAGGAGCGAACCCAGGTCAGGACATCCGACGCCACTGAGATTCACGTGCGAAAAGCCCGTAAAATACTTGTTTTCAAACCAGTATGGAGTGGACCACCAGCGGCTGTCCTTGTCGTAGGCATTGGTCGGAGACCCCATCACATTGAACGGAGCGACGCTCATCATTCCGTTCGGGCACACGGCGCCCGGGTTCGTCGCGCCGAAATTGGTCGAGCCGACGAAAGGGTTCACGTACTCTGTCGGACTTGCGGTCCGAGCGGACAGAAGAGCGCCTCCGGGCAGAAACGCCAGAAGCAGGAACAGTCTGAGGATGTGTCTTGCAGCCATATAGTCAGGAGTCGTTTGTGGATAAAGTCTTACAGAATATTGGTCCGTCTGGTGAATTCGATGATTTCGGGAATGTAGCCGAAAGCGAGTCCGGTGACTGTGTCGGCGCAGCCGTAATAGATTGCTATTCTGCCGCTTGCGGGATTGTGCAGCGCGGCGCAAGGGAAGGTGACGTTCGGGACGTCTCCGGTCAGCTCGTAAATCTCGCGCGGTGAGATGAGATACTGTCCGCTCCGCGCAATGACTTTCCACGGCTGCTCAAGGTCGAGCAGCGCCGAGCCGAAGGCATAGACATAGCCGTTGCAGGAATGCAGAACGCCGTGATAGAAAAGCAGCCAGCCCTCGGATGTCTCGATCGGGACGGGGCCCGCCCCAATCTTCATACATTGCCAGGCGCTCACTTCGAATGCGGCCGGCGCCATCACGTGACGGTGATGGCCCCAATACTCCAAATCAGGTGATTCTGAATAGAATATATCCCCGAACGCCGTGTGACCGGTATCGCTCGGACGGGAAAGCAGGGCGTATTTTCCACCGATCTTGCGGGGGAAGAGGACGCCGTTCCTGTTATAAGGAAGGAAGGCGTTCTCCATCTGGTGGAAAGTCTTGAAATCCACAGTCCAGGCCACCCCTATGGTAGGGCCGTGATAGCCGTTGCACCAGGTCACATAATATTTATCCCCGATGAAAGCGACTCTGGGGTCATAGCCGTACACCCATTGCCCGATTTCCGGGTCCGCACCCTCGAAACGGATGGTCTCAGGGTCGATATTCCAGTGGAGCCCGTCCTCGGAGAAGCCCGCGTGAAGGGTCATCCTGCGGTTCTTGTCATCGCAGCGGAACACGCCGGCGAATTTACCCCCGAATGGTACCACCGCCGAGTTGAATATGCTGTTCGAGTCCGGGAGCAAGTCTCTCGGAATCACCGGATTCTGAGTATAGCGCCAGAGAGGGTCGCTGCAGCCGGCAGGTCTTTCCTGCCAGGGAATGTTGGGGAGAGCCTCCCCCGATATCTTAATCGTATTCATAATTCTGTCAATTTTCAAAGATAGTAATTTTCTGACTCAGCCGGATATCCTCCGAAGAGGCTCCGACACTTACTATAAAATCTCCCGGCTCCACCGTGTAATTCATATCCCTGTCATACAGAGCGAAATCCGATTCGCCGAGGTCAAACTCCACCCGAACGCTCCCGCCGGAAGGAATATGCACCCGCCGGAAAGCGCGGAGCTGTTTCTGCGGACGCGCGACAGATGCCTGGACATCAGTCAGATACAGCTGTACCACCTCATCTCCGTCCATCGCTCCGGAATTCGTCACCACGAGCGACACTTTCGCCGCGGCGCCGTCTGCCTCAACGCTCAAGTCACTGTAGGCAAATGAAGTATAGCTCAGGCCGTAGCCGAAAGGATAGAGCGGCGAGGCCGGTTCCTCCACATAATCGTGGCCCGCCGGGAACTTCCTGTTATAATACACCGGAAGCTGCCCGACCGAACGCGGCACGCTGACACTCAAACGCCCCGCCGGATTGGCATCTCCGAAGATCACGTCAGCAAGCGCATTTCCACCCTCCTGCCCAGGGTACCACATAGTAAGGAGTGCATCCGCGTGGGCTTTCGCCCAATTCTTATCCAGAGGACGTCCCTCAATATAGACCACTACCATAGGCTTGCCCACGGCCCGTACCGCCTCCAGCAGTTCCTGCTGTTTCCCGAGAAGCGTAAGGGTCGATCTGTCAAAGCCTTCCCCGGCCTCCATATCGCTCACGGCTTCAGAGTCCGCGACAGCGGCTCCGGTATCTATATACTTGGTTCTGAAGTCTCTGGCGCTAGATCCGCCCACGACCACTACTGAGACATCCGCAGACCTTGCGGCCCGGACCGCGGCAGGGATATCGGCCGAAGATTCATCCCGGATTGTGCAGCCTTTGGCGAATACCACATTGGCCGCGCCGACTTTATTCCTGATGCCGTCGAGAACGGTGGAGACGGCGGAGCGCTCCTGCGGGGCGGTGTAGTCTCCGAGCTGGTTGTACATATTGTCCGCATTCGGGCCTATCACCGCGATCTTCAAGTCTTTGCGAAGCGGCAGCACGCCGTTGTTCTCGAGCAGCACGATGCTCTCCGAGGCGACTTTGCGCGCGAGAGCGATGTGTTCGGGACTTCGCACCGCAGAGGCGGCCGCGTCCTCATCCACATACGGACGATCGAAAAGACCGAAGCGGAACTTGCACAGCAGCACGTTCGCAACAGCTTCATTCAGAGTCTTTTCGCTCACTCTTCCCGAGCGCACGGATTCGGCGAGCTTTGCAAAGCACGCGGCGCCCAGATCCACATCCACGCCCGCCGTCAGCGACTGCTCCCCGGCCTGCTGCAAGTCTTTCGCGACGTGATGGCTTCCAGCCAATCCGTCAATGCTGCACAGGTCTGATACCACAATCCCGTCGAAGCCCCACTCGCCGCGCAGTATATCCCTCAGCAAATGAGAGTTAGCCGTAGTCGGAACGCCGTCGATGGAATTATATGAGGTCATCACAGACATTGCGCCCTCTTCGATGGCAGCCCGGAACGGAGGCAGGAAATTCTCCCTCAGCTCCCTCTCGCCCACAAAGGACGGATTCCCGTTGTGGCCGCCCTCCGGGATGCCGTAGGCCACGAAATGCTTCAGCGTGGAGGCGATCCCACGGTCATAGCCGTTATGCTTCGGACTTGTGCCTGAGACCATTGCGCAGGCCATCGCGGAGGTAAGGCAGACGTCTTCGCCGTAAGTTTCCTCGACCCTGGACCAGCGCAGCTCACGGGCGAGGTCGATGACCGGCCCGTAGCCGATATGCCCGCCCTGCGCGCGAAGCTCCTGCGCGATGGCCCTTCCCACCTGCGTTATCAGCTCCGTATCCCAGGTGGAAGCCATTCCGATGCTTGTCGGGAACACCGTCGTGCCTATCGCCATATGCCCGTGAGGGGCCTCTTCGGCCAATATCACCGGGATCCCGAGACGGCTGTGCTCTATGGCATAGCGCTGGAGTTTATTGTAAGTTTTCGCCGCGAGGGTAGGGTTCAGACCGGTTTCCAGGGTCTTCTGAGTCCACGGGTCGGCACGGAATGTGGCCCAGAGCATTCCGCCGTGCTGATTGTCGATGAAATCCCGGTATTTATCGGATATGGCGACGGAATCTTCGCCGACCTTTTCATACATCGGCCAGCCCAGAGGGCAGATTATCTGACCTATCTTCTCTTCGATGGTCATCTGCTTCAGAAGAGCCTGCGTCCTGACCTCGGGACTGAGCGAAGCGTCCCTGTAGTCCGGCGCGGAACAGGCCGCCAGGGCCACTGCCGCCACAATATATAAGATTCTTTTCATTGGCATTCAGTATTAGTGATGCGTAAATTTACGAATTAATCTTGAGGCTGACTAAAAAGCCAGCCTCTTTATTTTCATTGGACGCGCAGGGCGCGGCCGCTTTCAATGTTTGAATGAGTCTTCGTGCAGCGGCAGATGACGGCCCTCGGGATCGGTCATGCCGGCTTCAAGCACTCCGCCGTTCGAGTCGAAGTACCTCAGCGTGAACTTGTGCCAGCCCCTTTTGAGAGCCACGGACCCCGTTCTTTCCATACGCGAATGCGGTCCGTCGTTATCGACCGTGAGCTGCCCGTCGATCAGCAGCACGCTTCCGTCATCGGAATAGGTATAGAACGCATAAATCCCGTCTTTTGGAGCGTGGAAATAGCCGTTGAACACCAGGCCTATGTTTCCTGACACTTCTTCCGGAATGACGATACCCTCCGAAATGAAATTGTCTTTAAGCGGCGCGCTGTCTATCTCGCTGCAGGCCTCTCCCCTGTAGTCATACCATCTGACCAGCAAGCCCGGAGACATTGCCGGAAGGTCCGAAAGGGCAGGAAGATAATCCCTGATGATGAATGACGCGGAATGGAGTTCGTCAGCGACATTCCTTCCATTATAGCATCTGTAATTCAGTGTGCAGCTGTCTTTCAGAGTGATGCTTCCTTCATACCTTGCAGACGAAGTGTCCGGAACGCTTCCGTCGAGCGTGTAATACAGAACAGCCCCGTCCGGAATATTGAGGGAAACCTGAGACGGCCCTGTCAGGACATTTCTGTCATATATGCCTGTGACATCCGGCATCCTGTATTTCCATCCGGCCTCGTCAAGCCTTTTCAGATGAACGGGAAGTCTGGACATAAATGCCTCATAGTCTTTATGTTCCGCCCTGACCCAGGCCGTTTCGGCTATGGCCAGAAGGCGCGGGAACATCCTCTCGCCCACTCTTTCCACCGTCGCGGCCTTTTCGCTCCAGAGATTCCCCTGCACACCGATGACTTCTCCCGGATAATCATCCGAATCGTAGCTCTCCGGCTCATAATAATAGACTTTCTCCAGAGAATTCCTGTCCTGCCCGTCCGCGAGATAATAATACTCGCTGGGCGACACGATCACCTGATGGCCGTCATCCAATGCCTTGAAAAGCGATGCCGGACTCCAGTTGCGCCACCACATCACGGCGCTCGCCTCCGAAAGCCCGTCGTAAGCGACCTCGTCCCAGCCGATCACCCGTTTCCCGTGAGCCGCGCAGTACTCATCCATCTCCCGGGTGAACCAGGCCTGCAGATTCTCGGTCCCGCCGAGAGCCTGCGCCTGCACTCTTTCGCGGCACTTCGTGCAATTCTCCCACGCAGTCCGCTCCACTTCGTCCCCTCCGATATGGATGAATTCTGACGGAAAGAGTTCGAACACTTCATCCAGGACAGACTTGCAGAAATCCAGAGCCGCGTCATTGCCGAGACAAAGTGGCGTGGAAAAATTCCTGCCCCACGCCCCTCCTTTCCCGTCACAGGAAAGTTCGGGATAGCATTTCAGCACGGAGAGCGAGTGTCCGGGCATATCGATTTCCGGGATTACCTCTATGGCCCTGTCGGACGCATATTCTATGAGCTCCCGCATTTCGTCCTGAGTATAGAATCCTCCATACTGCCCGTCATTCATCCTGTCTTCAGGAATACGGAATTTGGCGTCTTTTGTCTCCTCCGCGATTCTCAGGCAGGTGCTGTCCTGACTGTTCAGAGTCCTCCAGGCACCTTTCTCCGTCAATTCCGGATGGGACTTTATCTCCAGTCGCCAGCCCTGGTCATCAGTAAGATGCAGATGGAGGCGGTTCAGTTTGTACAGAGCCATCTCGTCCATCAGGGACTTCACTTCATCCACCGTGAAGAAATGCCTGGAGACATCCAGCATCACTCCGCGCCACGGAAAACGGGGCGAATCCGAGATCATCATTGACGGAAGTCGGGCAGGTGCCTCCCACAGAAGCTGGCGCAATGTCGCCGATGCCGCCACGAGGCTCTCGCGGGAGCCTCCGCGCAGACGTATTCCAGCCCTGTCCACTTTCAGGACATAGGCATCCTGTGCAAGCGTACCGTCGGAGGACAGCGTGATTTCCGCCTCTCCGTCCGTATCCAGGCCAGCCGCGTCAAGGGACTTTTCCAAATAGCCGCCCACCCGGGCCAGTGCGGAATCCTCAACCACGACCTTTACGCCTCTGCCCAATTCCAGGGAACCTCTCCCGTAACTGATTTCATCAGGAAAAGGAATCAATGCAGGCCCGGCCGTCCTGCCGCCAGTACAGGCCGGCAGGCAGGACAGCATCGGCAGAAGCAAGGCATACAACAGGAACCTGGCTGCTATACTGTTCTTTATTGAATACATAATCAATTATTCTTAGGCTTATTCCACTGCGCCCTTGAGCGTCACCGAGGACCTGGCACCGTCGGCGTAAATATACATCGTTTCGATGAAATCCCCATTCGGGAGCTTTGCCGTATCCAGAGAAACTTTCACTTTGGCGGAAGCCCCCGGAGCCAGTTCCGAGGGGATTTCCACCTTCACGTTTCTGTAATCCGATGTCCATCTCAACGCCATCGGCTTCGCGCTGTCGTTATATATTCTGAACTCCTTTTCAGACACTTCCCCACGCCGGTTCAGCCTCATACCGAGCACCGCCACTTCGGAGCGCAGCCCGGGAGCGAGTTCGTGCGGAAATCTGGCCTCCGCCTCCGTCACATCCCTTGCCACATAGCCGTGTATAGTAATTGTATTGAACTTGTTGTATTCTCCGTTGGTGGCGATGACGGTCAGATGCCGGTTCTGCTCCGCGAAAAGAGTGGAAGGGTCCAGGACCACATCCACACAGCCCTTTGCGCCTGGCTCGATCGCCGCTGTGGAGAAAGTCGGTACGGCGCAGCCGCACTGGGACCTTACATCCAGTATGGAGACCGGTCTGTCGGAAATGTTCGTGCATTCGAAACGGACCTTCACTCTACCCGCATCATAACGCACGGTGTCTATTTCCATCACTGAGGGGTCGAAACGCAGAATGCGAGGCGTCTGCCCTGTCAGGGTCTGAGCCCCGGCAAAGCATAGCGCCAACACAATATATGCTAACCTCAACATAGGTTCGTGAACCGTCAGAGAGTAGAATAAGCTATTCAACTACAGGGCACTTGAGGCCTTCATACCAGTTCACGGATGAGGACGGTTCTCCGTCATTTCCGTTTCCGGTAAGATCCTTGAACTTGCCGTCAACGAGTTCGTCAAGTCTCCAGTAACCGATCAGACCGTCTGAAGCCGGATCGACATAGCACTGGTTGTTCTCAAGCTCGATAACATTGAGGGCTCTGTTCCATACGCGGGCCTCGCTTACGATACCGTTCATATAGCGGCCGCGTTCGGAACGTCCGATATGGAAGCCGTCCATATAGTCCCAGGCCAGATTTATCGCGCTCTTTCCTGAAGAGTCCACGGTTCCCTCCACGTTGCCGTTCACATAGAGCGTAAGGGTGGAGCCGTCATCGACAACTGCGATGTGGTACCAGGTTCCGGTATTGAAGTGGCTCGACGATGTTATGGAAGCGCCGCGGCCCGCATACTGGAGCTGGTTCTTGTCACAGGAGATGTCACCGAAACGGAGCAGGAAGTTTTCCTCCACGCCCATTACCGAGGCGATGCCCGGATTAGAGGAAGCGGAATAGAAACTGTTCATCAGAACCCTGATTTCCATCGTGCAGGCCGACATATTGTTGAACATCGAATTGTTGATGATGGTAGGGAAGCTGATGTAGTAGCTCTGTCCGAGATTTACACCGTTTGTGGTGATGATCTGGTTGATGACCACATAGGTGGTTTTGGACGCATTCAGAATCGGCGTTCCGTCTGAAGTTTCTGTCAGAGTGACCGGAACACAGTACTTGGCTCCGTCCTCGAAATCATCCATGGAGAGGATTTCGAATTTTACAGGAAGCGACACATTCTTGCCGGCTTCGATGGTAAAGCTGCTTTCGTCGAGCTTGTAGCTGCCTTCCGGAAGCATCTTGTATTCGATTCCCTGAGACTCATTGAACGAAGCAAGGGCGGAAGCATCGATTTTGACACCCACGGTCATATCGGACTCGAGCTTGTTCGAAGATGTGACCGTCAGTCCGAGAGATGTCGGCCCGTCGACATACATACTTGTGATGGCGCTGCTCTCGGTTCCGGTGAAATAGACCACGTCCCTGTATTCAAGCGATTTCTGGCAGGCACCCGCAGCAAATGCTGCGGCCGCCAGAAGAAGTATTGTTATTTTATTCAGTTTCATTGTATTATGCCTTATGATCATTTCGCATAGATATTGAATTCAGATGTACCCATATTGCTGCCGTAGCTTGCCTCGATCTTGAGGTATCTGACCTTCTGCGCCGCATAGAATGACACGTAGGAAGAAGGGTTGGATGCCACGAGGGTCGCATCTGACGATGTCGCAGTGCCGAGTTCGGTATAGGTCTTACCGTCAAGGCTCGAAGATATCAGCATTGTCTTAGGCTGATACCTCGAATAGCTGGACCTGTCGGTTCTTGCAGTAATCACGATACCGGTCATCTCGTATTCCTTGCCGAGATCTACAGTGAACGATATCGGGCCGCCCCAGGTTCTGACATAGGTGGTGGTACTGCCGTCGAGGAGGTCATTGTAAGTTCCGGAATAGATGCTGTCATCATATTCCAGGATTGACCATCCGCTTCTGTCGGATACCTGGCTTCCCGCGATATCAGAAATGCTGAAATTATCCTTGAACAGCGCGGTGCTTGTCTCTACTGTGAATGCGACATAGACAACGCCTCTTCCCGAGCTGGTCACAGCTCCGTCTGCGGAGAGTTTCACAGGCACGAGATAGCCGTCCGTGTTTGTCAGTCTGGAAAGGTCACCCTTGAGCGTGACGGAAATCTGTCCCTGTGACTTGTTGGAGCCGGAGGCGATTTCGCAAGGGCTGCCGGTAATCTGGACATAGGAGGCGTCCAGGGCTGCATATTTCGTGTTGTGGCTTGAGTTGTAGGCATCCACGAGAGACGCATCGACAGAAGCATTCACGGAGTATCCGGAATTGTCCGTACACATAGCGTTGAAAGCGGCATCGACGCTTGCCTTGGATCCGGCGACGTTGTGATGCACGATCTTGCCTGTAAAGACATTGTCAGTACCGCAGACTGCATAGACAGTAGGATCCGCGCTCTCTATTTCGTAAACATCGAGCTCATAAACCCGGCAGTAATAGTATCCGGTGAAGTTGAATGATACTCTTATCGACTGAGCTTCAAGCGCCTCTCCGAATGCCATATAATAGTCGCCTGTACCCCACTCGCTTCCAGTGTTGATGACATCGGAATCATCCGCAGTTCCTGCAGTCTTCCATTCACTTCCGTCAGGACTGTATTCCACACTCACGTCACTGATTCCGTAGCTGTAGAAATGCAGGCCGGTGACAAAATGCTTGCCGCCGAAATTGACTGTAAGCGTATTCCCATTCTGCTGAGCGAATTTGACCGCAGTGCTGTTGCTTCCGTCGAAGAGATTGGCGGAATTATCACAGTCGGCAGTCCAGGAACTTCTTCCGCCCGCAGGGAATCCGACGATGTCCTCCGCTGAATTGATAGGCTTGATGAGCTTGTTTTCAGACTTGATTACCACATAGACCACGCCTCTGCTTTCGCTGGAAACGGCACCGGAAGCGGACAGTTTCACAGGAATGAGATAGCCGTTCTCATTGGTAAGGCCGGTAAGGTCTCCCTTGAGAGAGACTATTACAGACTCTGATGATGCGTTCTGGTCCGCCTCTATGGTGAGGGATGCATTCTGCAGATCGACATTCTCTGAAGGCATTGCGGCATAGGAAGTATTGTGCTTAGCATTGTATGCATCGACCAGAGAGTTGTCCACTGCGGCAGTCACCTTGTAACCCTTGTCTGAAGTTACGGTGGTGTAAGCCTTGAATGATGCCGAGAAGTCCGACTGCGAGCCTGAGCCCTTCACGTGAACGACCTTGCCGGAAACGACATTGTCAGAACCGGTGACGGTGTAGATTGTCGGATCGGTGGTCTCGACCATATAGACATACAGGTCGTTAACATACGTGTAATATCCTGACATCGAGAATGTCAGACGGAGATATCTGGCTTTTGCATAGTCATACAGAGCCACATAATAGTCACCTGCACTCCAGGAGCTGCCGCCGTAAACATATTCACCGCTTGCCGGGGTACCGGCCTGCTTCCAGTTGACGGCATCCTCGCTGTATTCGATGGAAAGAGATGAAATGGAATAGGTGTCCAGCCTGAGACCGGTCACCATCACCGATTTCTTCATATCGACAGTGACGACATTTTCAGACTCGAACGCCACTTCGGTATCGGCATCGCCGTCGAAGAGATTGGCGGCATCTCCGCAGTCCGCTGTCCATTCGGACGTTCCGCCGGCAGGGAATCCCACCATCTCGTCAGCCGAGGTGATCGGCCGTATAAGATTGACTTCCGTATTCACCACGAACCAGAGATTGCCTTTCTCGGTACTGGTCTGAATACCGTCGGACACGATCTTGAAAGGCGCAAGGTAAGCGCGCTCGGTCAGTGCGGAAAGATCCTTTTCGGTGTCAAGGTCTATCATTACCGTATCCCTTGAAGCCGTAGTGTCGGCTGCGATGGTTACAGAAGGATTCGTAAGTTTCACATAATCCCTCGGGAGAACGGCATAGCTGGTTCCGTTCTTTTCATTGTACGAATCCACCAGATCAGCGTCATATTCCACATTCACCGTCACCGCCTCGTGGTTTGTGGTATTGCAGTTCGGCTGGAATTCCGTGTGGAAAGAGCCGGTGGAGCCTGTCGGACGGTGAACGATCAGGGTAGAGAATGTATCTCCGGCCTTCGGATTTACATACGCAAGCGCAGGGGCGGCATCTATTGTCTGCTGATAGTCCTCCATCTCCTCGCAGGAAACAAGGGCAAGGGCCATCATTGAAGCTGATGCAATATATTTCAATATATTTTTCATATCTGTTGTCCTCCTGATTATTTGGTTACGGCAGGGTTCTGGAGCTGGATCGCGCGGCGGAGATGTCCGTAAGGCATTTCCTTGTCGGCTCCTGAATCAGAGGTGTTGTAGTCACGCTGGCCGTGGAATGCTCCGAAACCGCCCTTTCTGCCGCCTGTGGAAGGCTGGAAAGCGGCCTGCTGTTCCATATTTCCTCCGGTTTTCCAGTAGTCACCGATATTTTCAGTGAAAATCAGCTGCGAGTTCTTCCAGCCATCCTTGTTGAAGTAACTGTCGCTCAAAGATCTGCCATAGCTCTGCGAAATATGGTAGGTGCAGTATGGCGCCATCTGTGAGCCCGGAGAATTTCCATCGACAGCAAGGATTGTCTCCGGATTCGGGGACATAGGGCCGATATACTGGGAGAGGTAGTAGATGAACGTGTTCATACATTCTCCGCTCAGAGCATCGCCTTCCGGCTCGTAGTCGAGGTCATAGCCGTCCAGGTCATTGTCCTGCACTTCCTTGATGATGGAGCCGGCTGCATAGACGCACCACTCCGGATATTCCCATTCCGGATTCTCTTCGGTGGATCCCTCCTTCAGAGTTCTGGACGGATTGGCCGCCATGTCGGCCCGGAGAGCGAGCGTTCCCGCCATTCTGGCTGCGGATTCTGCAGCTGCCGCTGCGACGGTCTCGCTGTCACCTGCGGCGATGCGCTCGTCGTAAGTTGCCTTGTACGTGTCGTTGTAGCCTTTCTGCTCGCCGTAACCGTTCATATAGGAAGGCACCTGGATTTCCAGAGCCCAGGACGGGAGATACGTCGTATGTGCCAGACGGATGATCTTCACACCCACAATCTTGGTACCCTTCTTCTCTCTCATTTCATACATCTCCTGACGGTCGAGAGTGCCCTCTTTCGGGATGCCTCCCCAGAGGGAAACGACATCGACGCTGTCAGGAATACCGGCGAAGCGGTATGCCAATGTCGAAGGAACGCCATAATCCGCGAACCAGAGGTAGCAGATGGAATGGTCGCTCTTCTTGTATGCCCGCAAAGCCTCGTAATAGGCTTCGGTGTATTTGTATTCCGGCTGAAGATTCAGTGCCTCCGGTTCGGTGCAGGAGAATGCCGTCCCCAGAATGGCCGCAGAAATCAGCACTGTTGATTTTATATTCTTCATTTTCAATGTCATTGATTATTAGAATCTTGTGTTTTTATCCCACCATACGCGGGTGCCGCCGTTGTCACCGGTTCCGAGCGAAGACTCGCCGTTCATCGTAACCACTGCCATTGACACATTTTCCGCATTGGTGCGGTATTCCGATGCAGGATAGTTGAGACGACGAATCTGGCGGTCGGTGTCGATCTTGCCGCCGCTTTCATTGCGGGAATAAGGAATCACCTTCGGATATCCGGTTCTTCTGAACTCGGACCAGGCCTCCTGGCCCTCAGGGAACACGGCTATGTATTTCTGTGTGATGATCTGCTCGAGGTTTTTCTCGAAACTGCCGGAGTCGTTCCAGGCCGGAGTGATGTCGGACAATGCGGAATTGTACGAATTTCCGCCGTTGACCGCATCTTCGAACTTGGCAGGTGTGCTGGTCGCGTCCGCGAGATAGGAGCTCGCGCCGGAAGCGCCCCAGATGTCGAAGGACAGCTTGACGCCGCTCTCGTAACACTCTTTCGCCTGAGCCTTGTCATTGTTTCTAAGCCAGTATTCGGCTTTCAGGAACCAGGCCTCGGCAGGACTCATTATAAGGAGGTTGTCATTGTTGGTGCAGTTGAAGCGGGAAAGCAGACCTGAATTCAGATAGTCCGAAGTCAGGGAGATGCCGTTGCGGACTCCGTGATACTTCCCGTCGGAACCGGCGGTGAAATACTTGGAGATGCGGGGATCGTTGAAGCCTGACATATAGGAGATTATGGTAGCGCCGGCACGGTCGTCATCGAAGCTGTACTGGATCACGTAGAGAGGGTTCTCCCACGCGCCGGAATTCGGTTTGTTGTAGTAGGCGGCGTCAGCTGCGACGGACATAAGTCCTGCAGGATTGTTCATTGCGGCCTGGGCCTGCGCCATCGCGAGGTCCTTGTCGGCATATACGACGCGCATTGCAAGACGCATACGGAGCGTATTGGCGAATTTCAGCCACTTGCCCACGTTTCCGCTGAAGATGTTGTCGTAGTCGGCGAGAAGCTTGGTGTCAGGCTGAGCCTGCCAGAATGAAGTCAGTGTGGAGATTGCCGCATCGAGTTCATTGAAGAAGCTCGTGTAGATGTCCTTCTGCGAATCATATTTCAGGGTCACATTGCCTGAACCGATCTCGCTGTACGGAACCGGGCCGTAAGTATCGGTTACTCTGTGCATTACAGCGACTTTGAGGATGTCGCCGAGAGCGGCTGCCTCGGGAGCTTCCTCCCTGTAGAGGTTCAATGTCTCCCAGGATCCGGTAGCGCGGACATAGGCGTCATTGAACATGGACTCGTACCACTCACGCGCAGTGATGTTGTAGATGTTGTTGGCATTGAAGCCGGCGTTCACTACACCGATATAGTTGGCGAAGAGGTTGCCTGTGAGATCCTGGATGACCTGATAATTGGCACTTCCGTATTCTTCGGTGCCTATGAGCTGATATGTCGGGATAATGTTCCTCGTCATCTGCGCGAATGCGGAGCCTGTCCTGAGGTTATCCCATCCCAGCATCTCGTCCGTAGCTTCCTCCGGATTCGTGTTCCTCTCCAGGAACTTGTCCGTACAGGAAACCGCCGCCACGAGAGCCGTTGCCATAAATATATATTTCAATTTCTTCATAACTGTCGATAACTTAGAAGGTGACTTTCACTGAGAAGCCGATGTTTCTCGTAGCAGGCATTGTAAAGTAGTCGATGCCTGTGGCATAGTTTCCTGCTCCGGAAGCGATTTCCGGATCGAACGGAGCTTTGCAGTAGAGCATCGCAAGGTTCTTTCCGACCAGTGCCAGATTCATACTCTTGAGCACATTCTGCCATTTGCCGACAGGAATGTCATAGCCGAGCGACACCTCGCCCAGGCGGACATTGGTCATCGAATAGACATAGTATGCGCCGAGTGCGCTGGAGCCTTTGCCTCCGATGGTCTCGTAGTATGCCTGGGCAGGGATTCTCTGACCGTTCACGAGGGCGCCGCCGTTGTCGCGGGCGTCAGCCGTGCGCTGGGACATACCGAACGAGTCGAGAGCGGCTTCCGTGAGGGATACACCCACACCGCCTACGCGGGCGGAAATCATTACGCCGAGGCTCAATCCCTTCCAGGAGAAGTCGTTTCTCCAGGAACCTGTCCAGCTCGGATTTATGTTTCCGGCATAAATCAGGCTCTCAAGGCCTCCGGTAACATCTGCCGGAACGACCGTGGATGCTGTAGGGGAAACCCAGATGTATCCGTGTTCGTCAGTCTTCAGACCGCGGACATAGAGGTCACCGATGCTGTGTCCCTTTACAAGCCACATCTGGACGCCAGTGGTGCCGCCGACGGAAAGCTTGTCGCTGGTGAACTGCGTTCCGCCGAATGTGGCGTCGAGCATCTCGACAATCTTGTTCCTGTTTCTGGAATATATCAGATTCGATGACCACTCCACGGAACCGATGTTCTGGTTAAGCGTAAGGGAGAGTTCTATACCCTTGTTGTCGATACGGCCGGAGTTCATATAGATGGTGCTGTATCTGAAGGATGACGGGACTTCAGGAGTGAAGACCTGATTGTAAGTCATCGAATGATAATACGTTGCGCTCGCATTGATCTTGCCGCCCCAGAGTCTGACGTCTGCTCCGACCTCGTATGAACGGGTGCGCTCGGCCTTGAAATTGTCCGATACGGCGTAAGTGTTCTCGGTAGGGGAACCGGCAGTCACAGGATATGTCGGGACGGTGAGAAAACGCATAATCGGGTTACCCACTTCGGCATAGGAGCCGCGTACTTTGGCGTATGAGAACCAGTTTGACTTGACATTGAAAATGTCAGTCAATATGGCGGAAAGGCCGACTGAAGGATAGACTGTCGGAAGCGAAGAAGTGTTCACCATCTGAGTGTTCCAGTCCGAACGCACCGTGGCGTCGAGGAATACCATATTCCTGTAGCCCAGCTGGGCTGTGGCGAAAGCCGACTGGCTCTGATCCCTGTAAGTGTTCTTATAGTAGCCCTTATCAGTATTCATATTGGTGAATGTGAACAGGTTAGGCACTCCGAGAAGATCGCCTGCGGAATAGGTCTGACGGTAGTTGTAGTCCTCTATGGAAGCTCCGAGGTTGGCATTGAGCTGGATCAGATTCTCTCCGAATGTCTTGTGGATGTTGAGAAGGACATCCGCATAGGTCTGCTTCGTGGAGTTCTGGTCGTGGATGTAGCGGCCCTTGTCGCCGGAGAACAGTCCGCTGGTGGAGGCGTAGTTCTTCTGCTCCATAAGCGTATTGTTGTAGTCCAGTCTCGCTCTGGCGGAGATGTCCATCCAGTCAGTGATGTCGTATTTGAGGGATGTGCCCACAAGGAAGCGGTCCTTTCCGGTGTTGAACATATTCCTGTTCACAATCCAGAACGGATTCTGCATCTGAAGATCCTGGCTGCCCCAGTCCCAATACTGCGTGGAGAAGTTTCTCTCGGCGCTGTACCGCTCATATACAGAGTATTTCTCCAGATCGTCGCTCGGGGACAGCAGGTAGAGAGGGATGAGAGGGTTGTAATACTGACCTCCGGAAAGCATATTCTGCTCCTTGACATTCATATACATCGCAAGGAAAGAGAAGTGCATCCGTCCGTCCAGGAAGTCCTCGGTATGGTTCAGCGTCGCATTGTAGCGCCTGTAATCATTGTTCGGGATCACGCCCTGCGCATCGTTGACACCTGCAGAGATGTATGTGTGGCTGTTTTCGCGGCCGATGCCGAGGCTGACGGTATGCTGGGTATTGTAGCCTGTCTGGAAGAAATCCTTTACAGACCAGGTCTGAGGGCTGAGAAGTTTGTTGCCCCAGGAGGCATATACACCGTCCTTCGCGCCGTAAGTGTTCTGAAGCTGCGGGAGCATCACAGGCGTGGAGAAGGTGGTGTTGGTGCTGTATGACACGTGGACTCCGTCCTCGGCTGTCCTGGTGGTCAGCATAAGGATACCGTTCTGGGCCTTGTAACCGTAAAGAGCTGCTGCAGAAGGACCTACGAGAGCGGTCATCCCACCGATATCGTCCGAGTTGAAATTGGAGATACCGTCACCGGAAATAAGGCTTCCGTCATAGATGGAGTAGCTGTCTCCCGGAGTCGTCATTGACAATGTCGGGAGAGGAATGCCATCGAGGGTATAGAGGGCGTTGTTGGAATTCGTGAGGGATTTCGCACCGCGCATCACGACCTTGGTCTCAGCTCCCGGACCTGCGCCGGTGGTATTTACCTGTACGCCGGCGAGTTTGCCCTGGATGCTGTTCACGAGGTTGGCATCGCGTGTGGTGAAGATCTTCTCGTCCATTGTCTGGACGTTATAGGTCACGGAGCGCTCGGACTTCTTGATGCCGAGAGCCGTAACCACCGATGTTTCAAGAAGCTGCGTATCTTCCTGAAGTACTATTTCGATTCTGTTCCTGCCGTTCACGGCCACAGACTGCGACACATATCCGAGGAAGGACACTTCCAGGGTGCCAGAGGATACCTGGCTGCTCCACGGAAGGGAGAATTTTCCGTCGAGGTCGGTAATTGCATAGAGGGAAGCGTTGCCGCTCAGGACAACGGCGGCTCCGGTGACAGGCATACCGGAGGCATCCAATACCGTGCCTTCCAGCCTGTCTTCAGTCTGGGATTTTGCAGGGGTCTGCTGCTTGGAAAGGATGACGTGCTTGTCTTCGACGGCCCAGTTTACGCCTTTCCCTTTGAAAAGCTGGATCAGGGCTGTTTTGATGTCGGCATTGCGCAGGGACAGAGTGACGTTGGAATTGACGTTTACGTCATTGTTGAAGAAGAACGTGTAGCCGCTCTGCTGTTCAATCTGTTTTATGACAGATGTGATGGGAGCATCATCAACTTCGATGTTGATTTTTTTCTGCTCCTGGGCGAAAGTCGGGAAGGTCGCAAGCGTCAGCGCGATACACATCATCGCAAGGTTCTTTACCAGCGCAGCGAAACTTCCCCGCAGAAAAATTTCTTTGTGGTTATTTTTTTTCATAAATTTGAAAATTGTTGTAGGAATTACACGGAATTGGGAGATGCCGTGTTTTTCTGATTTGACTGCGGAGGCCCGGGCTTGGTGCCTCCGTTTTTAGTTTTCTGATGTTATCTCTTCATATGGTATTTTGGTTTAAATTGTTATCCTCTTGTGGTTTATATAACTTCATAGACGCTTCTGCCGGCGGAACCGTCGCGACCTGTCTGCCGTTCGTCTATCTGTCTGAAGCTGATTTTCGATGAAATGCTGAAATAGCGCAGAATCACATCCAGGCTCTGGTTGGAGAATGTTCCGGTGAACCTGTAGTGCTTGAGGTCATCATTGCGCAGTATGAACTGGACATTGTATTTGTTCCCTATCATACGCAGGGCGTCTTCGAGGGAGGTGTTGTCCAGAACGACCTTGCCGTCCTTCCAGGAGGTGTTGCAGAGCACGTTCTCCTCCCTGAGGTGCATCTCTCCCGTTTTGGTGTTATATGTGGCCTGCTGTGAAGGCATAAGTCTCAAGGCCTTGCGGTGATGGTTCCTGTCATCATAGCACATATCCACGACTCCGGACACCAGCGTGGTGCGGACATAGTCGTCATCGTATGATTCGATATTGAACTCTGTTCCGTGGACAACGATTTCGGAGTTTTTGGCCTCAACGATGAATTTGTGCTTCGGGTCTTTGGAAACCTCGAAGTACCCCTCGCCGTACAGGGTCACTCTGCGCTCTTTTCCGAATCTGGACGGATAGCGGAGGTAGGAGTCGGAGTTCAGCCAGACTTTGGAATCGTCCGGGAGGGTGATGCAGCTGACCATACCGGAGGCGGAGCGCATCTCCTGGACGGGGTTGTATTCTTTGGAAAGGTCCACCAGCAGATAGGCGGTGAGGCAGATGAACGGCAGGAGCAGCACAGCGGCAACTCTTTCGAGTTTGCGCGCATAGCCGCGCCATCTGTCCGCGCGGATGCGTCCGCGGACCTTTTTGAGCGCGGCGTCAGTGTCCACCGTAGTTTTCATATCATAGGCGTCCGCGGCGAAACAGAGATAATAGACCTGCTGGGCCAATTTTCTGTTTTCGTCCGACTCGTTCATCCAGGATTCCACTTCCTTTATTTCTTCTGCTGAAAGTTCGCCATTGTAATAGCGGATCAGTTTGCTTTCCATTTCGGGTGTGTTTCAGTGTTTGTATTAAAGACCGCTGACGGAGCAAATCTCCTAAACGTTTTTTGGAATATTTTCGTATTTTTGGCGCGGATTGAGAAAAACTGACCACTGTCCGGATGGAAAACAGCTCTGAACTATACCTGCTGGATCTGATAAAGCACGGCAATATGCCGGCTTATGAGCAGATGTTTTCACGCTACTACCCGACTCTTTGCGCTTATGCAAAGCTGTTCATAAAGGGTAATGACGTGTGTGAGAACATTGTCCAGGAGCTGATGCTCTGGATCTGGGAGCACCGCGAGGATATCAATGTGACGACTTCCCTGTCCAGTTATCTGTTCATTTCCACCCGGAACCGCTGCCTGAAGTATCTCAGCCACGAGGATGCGGAACGCCGTATGATGGGTGTGATGTATCAGAAACTGCACGGGCAGTTCGAGTCGCCGGATTTCTATATCGTGACAGAGCTGGAGAAACATATCCGTGAGGCTATGGCTGGTCTCCCGGAAACATACAGGCAGGCTTTCGAGCTTAACCGCTTCGAGCACAAGACCTATAATGAGATTGCGGAGACGCTGGGGGTGTCGCCGAAAACGGTGGATTACCGTATCCGTCAGGCTGTGAAGATGCTGCGGACCGCTCTGAAAGACTATCTTCCTCTCATCGGCGCCATAATGATCTGGAACTGATTAATCCCCGTACCGATGTAAACTTCGGCTACGGCCCGAAGATTCGGGCGATTTCACCCGGCCGGTGTTCTTTTTTGCGGAAAAGTTTTGACAATTCCGCTTTTATTCGGACTTTTGCATTCCCGTCCGTTGTGGGCGGCTATCCTCAGGCGGGATTTTCCCTTCCCTGACGGTTCCCCTAGGCAAGGGTTTCCTTTCCCTGGAGGCTTACATATTGGAGAGATGGGCGAGTGGTCTAAACCGGCGGTCTCGAAAACCGTTGAACGATTCTGTCGTTCCAGGAGTTCGAATCTCCTTCTCTCCGCATTTTTATTTTTCCCTCCTCAATCCTCCCATAATGGGAGGAAGCGGCCTCCGCGCGAGCTATCTCACAATCCCACCCTTCTCGCGCTGCGGCCCCGCCTCACGGCTTGCCTTCGGCGTATCGCTTTCGCACACATTTTCCTTAGAGCCGCAGGCTCTTGAGCTTCAACCAGTTTGCAAGGGCCCCCGCGGCGAGCGGATTGGAGAAAAGGCACGCGCAGCGTGGCTAATCTCCTCCTCGCCCCGCGGTCATTGAGCTCCGTCGAAATGACGCCCCCTCTAAACCTATACCATTCGGTTAAAAAATCGGCCATTATTTCCACCAAACACATCAACACAGCCATTTGGTTAAAAACAAGCCCGTTTTTTCAACCAAATCCAAGAATATGTGCATTTGGTTAAAAATCAGCCCGTTTTTTCAACCAAATCCAAGAATATGGCCATTTGGTTAAAAAAAGCCCCGTTATTTCAACGGAAATGCCAGAATCAAGGCTACGACCACGCAATCCGGCTCAGAACGAAAGCCGATACTCCTCCCCGGCGACCGTAGGGAATTCATTGACGATGTCCCCATAACGCACTGAGCAGTAAGAGCCTGCGCGCGAGCGGATGACAGCGGTCTTAAGCTTTCCGCCAGTCCATTCCATATCCACTTCGAAGCCACCGCGCGCAGCAAGCCCCGTGACCTTCCCTTCCGGCCAGGCCGCAGGAAGAGCCGGCAGCAGATGGATGAAACCGTCGTGACTCTGAAGCAGCATCTCCGTGACGCCAGCCGTACCTCCGAAATTACCGTCGATCTGGAAAGGCGGATGACTGTCCCAGAGATTGTCCAAAGTGCCTTCCGAGAGCAGGTTACGGTACAGAGTGTAAGCCCTGTCCCCATCGTGGAGCCGCGCCCACTGGTTCAGTTTCCAGCCCATACTCCAGCCCGTCGCCCCGTCGCCGCGGTGATTGAGCGTAACTCTCGCAGCTTCAGCCAGCTCCGGCGTTGTAACCGGGGAGAGCGTATGCCCAGGATGAAGCCCGAAGAGATGGTTCACGTGCCTGTGGTGATCATCAGGGTCATCGATATCCTCGTTCCATTCCTGCAACTGCCCGTAACGCCCTATCCGATACGGCGTTATATTCCTTTCCACCTCCAGCCATCCAGCCCGTTCATCCTCATCCACACCGAGAACCTCCGAAGCCGCGGCGGCATCCAGCAGAATCTCCCGGGCCACGGCGTGGGAGAAAGTCGTACCTTCCGCCACAGGCCCGTGTTCAGGCGAAGTGGAAGGCGCGGCGGTATAGCTTCCGCCATCCTTGTGCCAGAGATAATCCACTGTGAATCGGGCGCTTGAGCGCAGCACTTCATAAGCCGTGTCGCGAAGGAAAGTCGTGTCGCGGGTGAAGTCGTAATAGTCCCAGAGATGCGTCGCCAGCCAAGGCCCCGCCATCGGGCAGAGGTTCCAGGTCATATCCCCGCTGGTAAGCGGCGAGGCGAAGCCGAACGGGTTCGCCGAGATGGACGCAGTCCAGCCGCGAGATGCGAAATACGACCGCGCAACCCTCTCCCCGGGTGCCACAAGCGAGCGGATGTAGTCGAAAATAGGGGCGGAGCACTCGCTCAGATTGGCCGGACAGGCCGGCCAATAGTTCATCTGAATGTTGATGTTGTTGTGGTAGTCCACGTGCCACGGACCGTCCACGCCGCTGGACCAGATGCCTTGCAGGTTGGCCGGGAGGCTTCCCGGCCGCGAAGATGCGATCAGAAGATAACGGCCGTACTGGTAGTAGAGCGCTTCGAGCCCCGGGTCCGCCGCGCCGCTGCGGTAGCGCTCGAGCCGCTCGGGTGTGGACAGGTCCGCCACTTCCCTGGCTTCGCCCAATCTTAACTCAACTCTCTGGAACAGAGACGAATAATCTTTGACGTGCTCTGCCCGGAGCGCTTCGTAGCCTTTCGCTTCTGCGTTTCTGATCCACTCTTCCGTCGTCTCCATCGGCTTCACTCCGACATAGGCTTCCGCATCGTGCGGATCCGGGTTGTAATTAATCTTATAGTCGGTGTCGGCGGAGAGATAGAATATCACCTCATCTGCATTCTGTGCGGCCAGAACGCCGTTTTCATTCGAAAATGTTCCGCCTTTTACCGACATCGCGATGCGGACGGCGTACTCCATATCATTGTTCTCCAGACGGCCGGAGTAGAACAGGCCGTTTTCGCCGCAAGGCTCGATGCTCCCGCGCGCGGTCGGGTTCGGAGCGTATTCCAGCCGCAGATTCTGCCTTCCCGGGCGGTCGGAGGAGAAACGCATAACCAGCACGTTTGCGGGGTAAGAGATGAAATACTCCCTTTCATAATGCGTCTTGTCGCTGACATAAGTTACTTTCGCCACAGCCTCGTCAAGAGAAAGTGTTCTGTGATAGTTACTTATGCCTGTCGAATCTACGCCTGTCCAAATTCTCAGCTCTCCGGCTGTAGTGTAACTGCCGAAGCGAAAGGACTCGTCTTCGGAACTTTCATACGAGACGAGGCCGTTGAAATTCTTCCGTGTAAGTTCCCCGGCCTTTTCCGGATTCCCTTCAGTGAACGCGCGGCGGATTTCCTTAAGAACGCTTGCGGATTCTTTATTCGCATCCCAGTAATGCTCCGGGCCTCCGGAAGTTCCGGGGCCGCCGAGCCAGAGGCTCTTTTCATTGAGCGTAATGCGCTCTGCCTGAATGGATCCGAAGATGCTCGCCCCGATGCTGCCGTTTCCCAGCGGCAGCGTCTGCGACTCCCACTCGCTGTCCTCCTGTCCGACCCAGGCGGGAGTCGGGCGCAGCGAAGTCGGTGTGTCGAAGCGGATTTCATTTCGGCCTTCCGCCTGCCTGCCGCAACCGGCCAGGGCTGCGAGCAATATTGTGGAAATGAATATGATTCTGTGGTTCATAGGGAAGGTTAAGTCAGGGAATATTATTCTTATACGACAGCCTTTACAGCGTACGTATCTGAATTACCTGCGGACAGGGAATTCGGTGATTCTGAGAGTTGTGCATCCGTAAGGGATGAGCTCGATAATCTGCTCTTCCCCAAGATTGTCATCTTGCCGGACGTAGTACTGGATCTGTCCGGTCGAGCCTCTGTAAGCGGTCCAGTCGAGCACAGGCCTGGCAGGAATCCTGATGCTTGTCGGGGCGTTCTCAAGAGTCCACGGATAGAACGACTTGTCCACATCGTTCCTGATGACCGTGCACTTGCTCTCGAGTCCGTCCTTGCGGATGGTGGCGTCGGTGAGGCAGAAATTCCACGGAGAGTCCGAAGTCACCTCATAATACCAGTCTCCGTATCTGACCTTCTCGGAAGGGTCCGTTTCCTTTCTCGTCCAGTTCTCATTCATTTTCAGGGCATAGAGGAGCGGTCCCCGCTCAATGACGGCAGAATTGTCATACCACCTGCTGCAGCTTACCTGCATAGGGAAATTGAGAGTGATGACATCGCCTTTGGCCCAATCGCGTCTTATGACGGTAATGCCGCCGGCATTGCACTCTGTCCCGACAGCCTCGCCGTTGACGGTGATTTCAGCTTCCCTGCACCACTGAGGGATACGGAATTTCATAGGGAAATGCGCGGTGCGGACTTTCCTGTCGGTGAAATTGACGGTCAGTCTAACCGTTTCATCGAACGGATAGAATGTTTCCTCCACGACATTGACCTCAACTCCGCCGGCCACTTTCGCGGTCACCGAAGAAGGAGCATAGACAAGCGTCGCAAGTCCCTCGTCATCAGTAGCATACCACAGATTTTGGGTAAACTTCGGCCAACCCTGGTGCATATTGGTAAGACAGCACGGGTAGCCGTTGAGCAGGCCGAACACCTGGTCCGTATCATCGTGCGGAGTGGAGAAATTGCGGGAAGTGTTCCGCGTGCATTCAATCTGGTTGGTCTGCTGGAAGTACTGTCGGCTCTCATACTTGTCATCCGACTGGGTCGGAAGGGCATTGTATGCCACCCTTTCCAGCCAGTCGGCCCACTGCAGGTCGCCGGTTATCCTGAGCATCTCCTCGAGGGAGAACATCATCTCGACTGCCGTGCACAGTTCAGAGCCGCGAGTCGGGTCTCCGTAATGAATATGCTCATCGCCGGCCCAGAGTCCGGTAGGAAGCCCGATGGTCTTGCGGATTATTCTCCCGGCATTCTTCACGGCATCGATCTGCTTCTGCTGACCGGACTGCTGCCAATACACGACAGGCTCCTTGAAGCCCTGTCCCAGGTTGACGCAGTGCATACTGTTCTGCGTGTAGAGCATTGTTCCGTCCAGAAACATATCTGTCCACGGCGTGCTCTGCCTGTGGATGAGTTCCCCGAGATCGAGCAGATATTTCTTCCCGGTGATATTGTAGAGCCAGTAAACAATCTCGAGATTGTCTCCGCCCCTCTGGGCTCCCCAGTGTGTCCAGTGATCCAGAGGAGTCTCGGGAAGATTGGCAAGCTGGTATCTGAAATACTTGTCCAGGAAGGAGATCACCCTCTCATCGCCGGTAGCCATATAGTACTGTTTGATGATCTTGAGGGCGACCATTTTAGGCCACCAGTCGTGCGAGTTGTTCCTCTGCAGTCCCGGTTCCGGGCCACGGTCGGTCTCCGGGCCGAAATATCCGTCCTCCTTCTGGGAGTTCAGGATGGCTTCGACCCACACCTGAGCCTTGTCTTTCAGCGTCTGATCGGCCAGAAGATATGCGAGAGGGAGGAGCCCGTCTATCCAGTACGGGCCTCTCTCCCACGCATCTCCGTCACCGCCGAGCCAGGCATTCCTCTCTCCCACGACACTTGGATAAAGTTCATCGAGATGACCTGTCAAGCCTTCTGCCTGCAATACAAGCTGCTGCTTGAGCCAGCCGTCGGCCTTGATGGCACCGATAGGGAGCTCCAGGAAACGGCTTTCCACAAGCGGTGCCCTGTTGGCGATATAGCCCTGGGCCTGAAGCGAAGCGGTTGCCATCAGAATTGCGATTGATGTGATGATCGTTTTTTTCATTTTTTACTCTGCAAGGGGAACCCGGACTTTCTTGCCGGGACCGAATTTGGACATCATATGATCGACCATCTTTATGCAGACCCCCAGGGTGACAGCCTGATGGCTTTTAAGTCTCGGAGACCGGAAGTTGTCGGTAATCTTGACATCTGAGGAGTTCACCGGAGTGATTTTCTTCATCATCTCCGCCTCTTTCCCGCCGGTGCAGGATACGGCAGCCGCCGCAGCGGCTGCCAATGCGATTAGTTTTAGTTGTTTCATATCTGAGCGCTCTATTCATCATCCGGGTTCCGGACAATGTCCGGACTGTCAGAGAGTGGTATGACTGTCTGGCCGACAGCACGATGCGAAACTACAAGTAAATTATGACATCTGCAAATCTGATTGTCCTTCATTCCACCCAGCCCTGCCCCTCTCGATTATACATTTTGTATAATACATTTTGTATAATACAAAATAGATAGTATATTTGTGCCATGAAAGAAACTGTGATAGAAAATCCGTTTGTGCTTCAGCCTTATGTTTCGAAAGACTTGTTCTGCGACAGAGAGACTGAATTGCATGATATCATTTCGTACATCGAAAGTGGTGCAAACATTTCCCTGATCTCTATGCGAAGGCTTGGGAAAACGGGACTTATTTGGCGTACTTTCGAGGATTTGGCCGATAAGGAACACGGATATGTGACAATCTATGTGGATATATTCGCCACCACAAGCATCGAAGATTTCATATCCGCACTCGCCGCCGCAGTCGTTGCGCAGATTAAAGAGTCAGGAGTCAGGAAATTCTTCTCCAAACTGGGTGGTATCAGGCCTCTGCTGAGTTATGACCCGGTGAGCGGACAGCCTCAGGTGTCGATAACATACCAGACAGAGAATGAAAAATTCACCACGCTTGATTCCATTTTTGATTACCTGGAAGGTCTTGGAAACAAAGTGGTTGTAGCAATCGATGAATTCCAGCAGATCCGTGAGTATGAGGGGGTCTATATGGAAGCTCTCCTGCGTTCCAAAATTCAGAATCTTAAGAATGTGCGGTTTATCTTCAGCGGAAGCGACAAACGGCTGATGTCGGATATGTTTGCAGGAGAGCGCTCACCGTTCTATCAGAGCGTCATAAATGTTCCGCTCTCCAAACTTGATAAAGCCGTGTATTCTGAATTCATAATACGTCTGTTCGGGAAAGGAGCCAAACAGATATCAGAAGATATTGTAAACTATATTCTGGAGTGGAGCAGATGCCACACTTTCTATACCCAGGTGCTGTGCAACCTCACATATATGGTCTCCGGGAATAAGGTAAGTATGGAAGATGTCTATGCCGCCATAGACAGGATTTTTAAATCCGAGACCGATAAATTCTTTACCATCAGGGCAATGCTGACAAAGGGGCAATGGAAATATCTGACGTGCGTCGCTAAGGAGGGTGTCCTCAGGCAACCTACATCTGGAGAATTTCTCAATAAATATAAAATCGGGACTCCAGCCTCATCGAAACGTTATCTTTCCTCGCTGCTCGAGAAGAATCTTCTTTACGAAGAAAAGTCCCTCACCGGTTCCGAGTACTGTGTCTATAACGTATTACTCTCCCGCTGGCTGGAAGGGTTGTAACATCAGAACGGTATTGGCCGAAGGCCGCATTATTTAGTAAATCTTTGATCTATGGAAACACAATCACCGCTTCTGGTTTCTGAGTTACTGTACCGCTCATATGCCAATCTTGCAATGGCCCATTACGCTGTCGAACGGGGATTGTCCAAATATGACAGGACTTCCTTCATTATCAGAGCACGGCTGTTAAAGGGGTTGACGACGGGGAAGATGCATATCCGGTCTTTCTTCGACGATGAGAAGGTTAAACTTTCCAACGGTGCCAGATGCGTTTACTGCGGCTCAACTGACAATCTCTCTGTAGATCATATTTTTGCGAAAGCAAAGGGCGGGTCTGATTCTTCTGATAATCTTGTATGCTGTTGCAAGACCTGCAATAGCTCGAAAAGAGATGAGGATCTGATGGAATGGTATGCTTCAAAGGGGGAATTTCCTTCTCTGCTGTTGCTGAGAAGGTATTTGAAACTCGTATTTCAATTCTGCGAAACAAACGGAATAATGGATTCCCCGATAGATTCCCTGGATGACAGCGGATGGCCTTTCAGGCTGAAGAACATTCCCCTGGAGTTCCCGGCTCCTTCGGAGTTGCGTCTGATGGTGTCTGTTTAGTCTTAAATATGAGATTCATAACTATTGTCGGTGCACAAAATGGCCGGTTTTGTGCACCGATTCAGAATTCCGTGCACAGATAGGCCGGTTTTGTGCACGGAACGATGTATTTTGGGGTCGCGGTGCGCAGAAAACGTTTTATTGTGTACGGGCTATTAAATCAGTACACAAATAGCCGGTATTTGAGCACGGGAATAGCGGCAAGGTAAGATGAGGCTGCGGCTCGCTGTCCAGGCGGGGACAAAAACGGTCGAAAAGTTCCCAACCTGGCCGGGGAGAAGCCAAGCGGAGAGGCGGAGAGTCGGGGCGAAGACGGGAAGAAGTCGGGGCGAAGACGGGAAGAAGTCAGGCGGGGTGTTTGAATTCGATAAAAATTCTTATCTTTGGAATGTTTAAACCCAAACATTGACACAATGACCAGAACCCTGACCACAATTGCGGCCCTGCTGCTGAGCGCAGGACTGTGGGCGCAGACCTTCACGGAATGGAAGGACGCAAGCGTCAATGAGCTGAACCGTGCCCCGATGCACAGCCACTACTTCGCCTACGAAAGCGCAGAAGAGGCGCAAGGCGCACCAGAGCAGGCATCGAACTATATGAGCCTGAACGGCTTGTGGAAATTCAACTGGGTCCGTGACGCAGACCTCCGGCCTACGGATTTCTGGGGGAAGGACTATAACGACAGGGACTGGGACGATATGAAAGTCCCGGGCATCTGGGAAGTGAACGGCTACGGCGACCCGCTCTACCTGAACATCGGCTACGCCTGGCACAGCTGGTACGAGAACAATCCCCCGACCCCACCGACAAAGGAAAACCACGTCGGCACCTACCGCCGGAGCTTCACCGTTCCGGCCGGATGGAAAGGCAAGGACATCTTCGTGCATTTCGGCTCCGTAACCTCCTGCATCTACCTCTGGGTGAACGGCAAATTCGTGGGCTACAGCGAGGACAGCAAGCTTGAGGCCGAGTTCGACCTCACGAAATACCTTCGTCCGGGCGAGGAAAACCTCTTCGCGTTCCAGGTATTCCGCTGGTGCGACGGCACTTACCTCGAGGACCAGGACTTCTGGAGACTGAGCGGCGTGGCCCGCGACAGCTATCTCTACGCCCGGGAGAAACAGCGCATCTCAGACATCCGCGTGACTCCGGACCTCGATGAGAATTACAAGGACGGAAGTCTGAGCGTAAAGCTCAGCCTTCCAATCAGTTCCGAGGTAACGCTCGAGCTGACCGACGCTGAAGGGAAGCAGATAACCGCCACCACCGTCAAGGGCAAAGGCGATGTCACCGCGACCCTCAACGTCACCGATCCGCACAAATGGACCTCCGAGACCCCATACCTGTATAAGCTCACCGCGACCCTCAGCGGCAAGGGCGGCGTAAAGGAAGTAATCCCCGTGAACGTAGGATTCCGCAAGGTGGAAATCCGTGACGCCCAGCTGCTTGTGAACGGCAAGCCGGTACTCGTAAAGGGCGCCAACCGTCACGAGATGGACCCTGACGGAGGGTATCTGGTGTCCCGCGAGCGTATGCTCCAGGACATCACCGTCCTGAAGAAGTTCAATTTCAACGCGGTCCGCACCTGCCACTATCCTGATGACAGCTACTTCTACGACCTCTGCGACCGCTACGGCATCTATATGGTGGCTGAAGCCAATGTCGAAAGCCACGGAATGGGCTACGGCGAGAAAGCCCTGGGTAAGGACAAGCGCTTCGAGAGCGCCATCGTGGACCGCAACGCGCGCAACATCGCCCGCAACTTCAACCATCCGTCCGTCATCATCTGGTCGCTCGGCAACGAGAGCGGCTACGGCGACAACTTCGACAAGGCATACGATATGATAAAGGGCCAGGACGCCTCGCGTCCCGTCCAATACGAACGCGCCGGATACGAGGGAAAGACGGACATCTACTGCCCGATGTACGCTTCGCCGGAATACTGCGAGAAATACGCCACGAATCCGGATGCCACTAAAGTACTGATACAGTGCGAGTACGCCCACGCGATGGGCAATTCCGAGGGCGGATTCAAGGAATATTGGGACATCATCCGCAAATATCCTAAATACCAGGGCGGATTCATCTGGGACTTTGTCGATCAGGGCCTGAGATGGAGGGGAAAGAACGGCGCGATGATCTATGCCTACGGCGGCGACTTCAACAGCGGCGACCCTCACGACTTCAATTTCTGCGACAACGGCCTCATCAGTCCTGACCGCGTCCCGAACCCTCATATGTATGAAGTCGGCTATGTTCAGCAGGACATCTGGACCAGCCTGAAGGGCGAGGGCAGGATAGAAATCTACAACGAGAAATTCTTCACCGATCTCGGCGGAAAATATGACCTGCATTGGACGCTGCTGAGGGACGGACGTGCGGAGCGCAGCGGAGTCGCGGCCATCCCGGCGGCGGCCCCTCAGGGAACGGTGGAAATGACTCTTCCGCTCGGGGAGATGGACGGCAACGGCGAGTGGCTGCTGAATGTGGAATACGTGCAGCGCGAGGATGACGGCCTGCTTCCTGCGGGAAGCGTCAGGGCAAGGCAGCAGATCGAATTGGCCGGAGGCCCGAAAGAAATGGAAAGTATTGAGAATCAGAGCGTAAACAATCGCGTCACGGTGCTTCCGCAGATTGATGACGAGAACGTTTACCGCATCGCGGTGAGCGGAGAGCGCTTCCGCATCGAGTTCTCGCGCGGCAGCGGCCTTATGAGCGTGTGGATGGTCGGCGGCAAGAGTCTGCTCGCGCAGGAAGCCACGCTGAAGCCGAATTTCTGGCGCGCGGGGACGGACAATGACTTCGGAGCGGGGCTGCAGAACAGGCTCAGGGTATGGAAGGATCCGGGTATGAAGCTCGTTTCGCTCGAAGCGGGCCGCACAGAGAACGGCCTCGCTAAGGTCGAGGCCCAGTATGAGCTGACAAAAGTGGGCGCGAAGCTCTCGATGACCTATCTCATTAACAATCAGGGTGCTGTCGAGCTCACGCAGACTATGACGGCTGGCGCTGCGGATGATGTCCCTGAGCTTTACCGCTTCGGAGTGCAGATTCAGATGCCTGTGGAGTTTGAAAATATAACTTATTATGGCAGAGGGCCGTGGGAGAACTACGCCGACCGCAAGGCAGGAGCGGAGCTGGGCATCTGGAATCAGAGCGTCACCGGACAGTTCTATCCTTATATCCGCCCTCAGGAGAACGGCGGCAAGAGCGATGTGCGCTGGTGGATGCTGGGCGACGAGGCCGGATTCGGGCTTATGGTCCGCGCGGAGAAGCCGTTCTACGCTTCGGCTCTGCACTATACGATAGAGTCTCTGGATGAGGGTGTGGCGAAGCACCATTCACATTCGCAGGAAGTCGAGCCTGCACATCTGACAAACCTCCTGCTGGACAGCGCCCAGATGGGACTGGGCTGTATAAACTCTTGGGGCGCAATGCCTTATGATGAGTACCGCCTCCCATACGGAGACTACACCTTCCATCTCACCCTCACCCCTACGGTGAAGATCCTGTAAGACGCAAAATCCCGGGGCTGACGCTCCGGGATTTTTTATTTATTCACCGGGGGACGTATCCCCCGGGCCCCCTGGGTCGCTTCGCTCCGTAGGTGCTCTGAGAGAACATACTGCGGTGGTTGAGCTTGTCGAAACCACCTACACCTTTTCTACCAGGGTGCGGGCGAGGTCGAGGAAGGCCAGGCCGTCCGGACGGGTGGAGAGGGCGGCGGGCTCGCCGCTGTCGCCGCTCTCGCGGATGCTCTGGACCAGAGGAATCTGACCCAGAAGGTCCAGTCCCAGGGTGGAGGCCATCTTCACGCCGCCGTCGCGGCCGAAAATATAGTATTTCTCATCAGGATGCTCCTCTGGGGTGAACCAGGCCATATTCTCCACCAGACCGAAGATACGGCGCTTGATGGAAGGGTTCTGAAACATATTCACGCCTTTCTCCACATCGGAGAGAGCCACGTTCTGAGGGGTGGTCACGATGACCGCACCTTCCATCGGAATCTCCTGAACCAGAGAGATATGGATGTCGCCTGTTCCCGGAGGCATATCGATGAGAAGGAAGTCCAGAGTGTCCCACTTGACCTGCAGAATCATCTGTTTCAGGGAGTTGCAGGCCATAGGGCCACGCCAGATGAGAGCCTGTTCACGCGGGGCGAAATAGCCTATGCTCATCCACTTGACTCCGTACTTCTCGATAGGGACTATGAGTTCCAGGGAGTCTTCGGACTCTTTCACGGCCTCGGGAACCAGACCCTCGGTCCCGGTCATAAGCGGAACTGACGGCCCATAGACATCAGCATCGGCAAGGCCCACACGGTAGCCCAGACGGGCCAGGGCCACAGCCAGATTCACCGCCACGGTACTTTTGCCTACGCCTCCCTTGCCGGAAGCGATTCCGATGATATGGCGGACACTCGTCAGCTGCTCCAGACCGAGCTTCGGAGGCTGGGGCTTGCGCGGAGCCTCCTCGACTACCTTAGTATTCACCTCAACGGCAGTTCCCTGGGGAAGATTGCGGATGAGAGCCGCACGGGCGGCGCCCACCAGATACTCGGTGAGAGGATCGCGGCGACGCGGGAAGCCCAGCATCACAACGGCCTTTCCGTCAGAGAGTTCAGCCTCTCTGACCATACCCAGTTCGACTATATTCCTGTCCCCCTGTCCGGGATGCTGGACAGAGGACAGAATTTTAAGCAAATCAGCATTCATAACTTCTATTTCACAATATTCATTTCACTGAGAAGATACCCGGCGCCTCCGAACTTGTCCATAAGCAGGAGGACATAGCGGATATCCACGCAGATACATCTCTGCAGGTTAGGCTCGAACATCACGTCGCTGCTCATAGCCTCCCAGTTGCCGTCGAAAGCGAGACCTATCAGACAGCCGTCAGCGTCCATTACAGGGGAACCGGAATTGCCGCCGGTGATGTCGCAGTTGATGAGGAAGCAGGTCGGGAGCTCGCCTGCGGCGTTCGCATAATCCCCGTAATCCTTCGTCTCGTAGATTTCTTTCAGACGGGCGGGAACTATGAACTCATAATTCGTAGGGTCTTCCTTCTCCATAACACCCTTCAGGGTAGTGTAATGCTTGTAGATGACACCGTCCTTAGGGGAATAGGACTTTACGTTGCCGTAGGTCAGACGCATAGTGCTGTTCGCGTCAGGATATGAAGGCTCACCCTTCTTCCACTCGAGCTGGCCGGCCGTGTAAGCCTTTGAGGCTGAAGCCACTTCGGCATTGGACGCCTGGAGGGCGGCCTGCTTGGCGCGGGCGGCGTCGAGCATCGCGGAGTAGAGCAGATATGCAGGGTCGGAGGTCACCTGGGAGAAGTCGGAGATGGCGTTCATCTTCTCGGCGGAGGAGAAGTTTGTGCCTGCGAACATCCACTCCACGAACGCGTCCACGTCCTCGAGCGGATGGCCCTCGACGGTAATCTTGTCCTCCGGCTTCACGTTCGCGAGATAGAACTCGATGAGAGCCTTCGCCTCGCGGCGGTCGAGCGCCTCGTTATAGTCCTTGTACACACTTGCAAATTCAGTCTTCGCCGCCAGAGCCTGGGTGGAATCCATTCCGTGCCTCAAAGCCGAGCGGAAACCGAAGCTGAACTGGGCGGCGAAACCGGAGACCTCGATGCGGCCGAGAGTCTCCGAGAGAAGCGTATATGCCTTGTACGGCTCTGTGCCCTGTTCCACGGCCGCGGCAATCTTTTCGATGGCACCGCCGTAAGCGGCCTTGCGCTTGTTCTTCGCGTTAACCCACTCGGTGAATTCCGCCTCTTTCTCCTGCTCGCGGCCGATGATGTTCAGATTAGCGAACGCCTCCTTCATTCCGATCCACTTCTTCCAGCCGTTCGAGGAAGAAGCGTACTTGCTGGCGTACTGCAGGTTAACGGCCTCGTCAGCCATACGCGCGTCCCACATAATGTCCTGACGGACAGTGCGTGCGGCGATGCGGATATCATTCACGTCGAGCATCTGCTGAAGCTGCGCGGCGGTCTGGAATCTCTGCGTTCTTCCCGGATAGCCCATAATCATAGCGAAGTCTCCGTCCTCCACGCCGCGAAGCGAAACCTTCAGGGAATTCTTAGGCTGAAGCGGCTTGTTCTCAGGGGAATAGGCGGCAGGCTCGTTGTCCGGACCGGCATAGACTCTCCACATCGAGAAGTCGCAGGTGTGGCGCGGCCACATCCAGTTGTCGGTGTCGCCGCCGAACTTGCCTGAAGATCGCGGCGGGGCGCCCACGAAGCGGACGTCCGTATAGGTCTTGTTTACAATCAGATAGTAAACATTGTCGTTATAGAAAGATACTACGCTGGCACGGCAGTGGGGATTCTCCTCCTCTGCCTGCTTGCACAGTTCATCCTTCGCCTCATTCACCGCTGCCTGAGCCTGCTGCTCTGCGTCATCTGCTTTCCTGTTCTGCTTCAGAGCCTTGTCGTAGACCTTCTGCAGATAGTCGGTGACATCCGTCATACTCTGGAGGAAAGTCACGGAGAGACCCTCCGCGTGCATCTCCTCGGAGCTCTTCATAGCCCACCAGCCGTTCTCGAGATAGTTGTGCTCAGGAGTCGAGAGTGCCTGGATGTAGCTGTATCCGCAATGGTGGTTCGTCACGAGAAGTCCCTGGTCTGAAATGATTTCACCGGTGCAGCCGCCGCCGAAATGCACGACCGCGTCCTTCAGGGACGTGTTGTTGATACTGTATATCTGTTCCGGAGTGAGGCGGCAGCCTCTCTCCTTCAGAGCTTCAGAATTCATCTTCTGGATGAGCGGCAGAAGCCACATTCCCTCATCCGCGCGCAGCGTCGCCGCACTCAGCAGCAGGACGCAGGCGGAAACCAACAAACCTTTCTTCATAAGCGTACTGATTATGTTTCGCAGATGCGAAACGGCTGATTAAAACTTAAGTCCGATGTGCAGCGACAGCGCATTGAAATAATTGTCCCTCGTCATTTCCTCACTGTGCGTCTGTGTTTCATAGTTCCTGTCCAATGCGTCCAGAGTCGAGTAGCCCACGATGTACTGCGTGTATGCCTGCATCATAAAGCCCAGACCCAGGTACAGCCGGTCCGAGAGATGGACTCCGATCTGCGGCTGCAGATAAAGCCCTTTGGCGCGGCCCTCGTAGTTCAGCGGCATTCCGCCGAACTCGCCGTCCTCTATCGGGAGAGAATAGTCGTGCGACTTCTGACCTCCGACATTGAAGGAGTAACCTCCGTCGACGAGAATGTACGGCGCGAGGTTCAGCCCGTAAAACGTATATTTCAGGCGGGCAAACACCGGCAGCAGATATTCCGTCTGATAGACGAAAGTGTCTTTGTTGGTGTTGCCGCTTCCGTCAGTCTTTACGAACCACCTGCCCGCAAGCACGGAAGCATAGTCGAAGCCCACGCCGGCGCCCACCATAAGTCCCTTGAGTCCAAGGTCTTCCACGCCGGCAGCCAGTTTCAGCTGCCCCGCATATTCGCAGCCCTGCATATTGTCCATACCCAGAATCGCGGAACCTTCCACGCCCCAGGTCATCCTCTGCGCCGACAGCGTGACTGCCGACAGCGCAAGAGAGAGAATCATCAAAAACTTTTTCATATCATTCATTTTTCCGGCCTTGCGGCCAATTCCGATCTGAGCCCGGCGGGCTCTCTTACAATTCACAAATATATGTCAATTCCTCCTCCCGCGCAACGGCGGAAAGCCGGTCACCCCTGGCGCAATCCCTCGAACATCCCGGTCAGGCGCACGAAATCCTCCACCGAGAGCCTCTCGGCTCTCAACTCGAAAATCGGATCGCTCAGAAAGGCGGGAGGCTCGGGCTCCGAGCCGTACAGAGGCTTCAGGGCATTGCGGAGGGTCTTGCGGCGCTGATTGAAGGCGGTCTTCACCACCTGCTTGAAAAGCTTCTCGTCGCAGCCCAGACCGGTTCTGGAATTCCTCACGAGGCGGATCACCGCGGACTTCACCTTAGGAGGCGGGGCGAAGGCGCCCGGGCCCACCGAGAGCACATATTCTATGTCATACCAGGCCTGAAGCAGGACCGAAAGGATGCCGTAGGTCTTGCTGCCCGGCCCTTCGGCTATTCTGTCAGCGACCTCCTTCTGTATCATACAGACCACTTCCGGAACGCGGTCCTTGTCATCGAGAATCTTGAAGAAAATCTGAGAGGAAATATTGTACGGGAAGTTTCCGATGACCCGGTACGGCCCCGGAAAAATCTTCGCCATATCCAGACGCAGATAATCCCCTTCCATCAGATGGCCCTGCATCCCGTTGAAATGGGTCAGGAGGTAATTAACTGACTCTGTGTCAATCTCTATAAGTTTCAGGTCAATATCCTCTCTTTTTATGAGATACTGGCTGAGCACTCCCATTCCCGGGCCGATCTCCAGCACATCCCGCGGCAGAGCGGGGTCGCAGCGGAGCGCATCCACGATGGCCCGCGCTATGCTCTGGTCAGTCAGAAAGTGCTGACCGAGAGCCTTTTTTGCTCTTACTTCCGTCATACCGTCTCCTCCTTTCTGACATACACCATTCCCGCCACTACCAGAAGCAGCAGAACTATTATGCTGATGGATGAGGCCCTGGATATGGCCACGCTCCCCCTTATGGTCTGAGGCTCGAAACGCATCGTAAGCTCGTGCTTTCCGGCCGGAAGGACCGCTGCGCGCAGAACCCAGTCGGCCCTGAACACATCCACGCTCTGCGACCTGTCCCCGTCCAGCCAGGCATCCCAGCCCTCAGGATAGAATACCTCGCTGAATACCGTAAGCGCATCCGTAGTGAGGTTATATTCATATCTGAGTTCATTCGGGCTGTAGGAAACGAGCCTGATAGTGTTCGATGAATCCGCAAGAGCCTCCGAAGTTTCTATCCCTGAGACAATTGCCGCCAGAGCCTTGCCGAGTTCATCTTCAGAACCGTCGGAAAGCCCGGCAAGCGGTGCCGTGCAGTCCCAATAATCCTCCCCCACAACCGCCGTGGAGCGAAGATCAGTACTGCCCAGAAGGCCGAGTTCCTCGGAAGGCGTCGCCGCAGGAACAGCGTCGGACACGAACCAGGCGTTGCCGTAGGCCCAGCGGTTGCGGGCCGGAGCGATATCGCCGTTGATTATTATATACCTGGTATTCAGGGCAGAAAGCACCGGAAGTTCAGGCAGAGCCTGCTCGAATTCCGACACGGTGGCCACGCCGTGCATCGAGGCGGCCATAGTATTGATTTCCGGCTGGATATATTTTTCTATCAGGTCCTGATATCTCTGGAGCTTCGCCGGAGAATAGCCTCCGACGTTCTTGTGCCACCAGGAAGGATGGGAATCATTGAAAGTATTGACCGACAGGTCGATAACCCGATACGAAGGATCGCTGTCCTTCAGGATTTCGCTGTCCGCGGCGCGCAGCGCGAACTGGTTGCCGAAGGCTTTCGGCGAGATGAAATCGTCGGCATTCAGATAGCGGCGGCTGACCGTGAACAGGTCCGCGAGAGCGACAACACATACGAGCAGCGCTGCAATGTGCTGGCGATGAAGCCGTTTCGCTGAATCCTTGATGCCGTAGGACCAGAGCAGAAGCAGGAATGCGGCGGCCACCAGAAGCAGCGAACGGAGAGCGTCGGAGACCAGAAGCGAGCGCCTGTCCTCGCGCAGCGCATCTATGAGCACGTCCGGCTGTCCCTGGTCGACAGCTCCGCTGAAACTGCCCACAAGGCTCGGAATCAGCGCGATAATCAGCGCGAAGCCGCAGCTTATGCCGGCCGCGATGCCGCCCTTGAGGCGGAACTCTTCGAAACTGACCTTTCCGCGCGCGATGCGGTCGAGGGCGGCGAAACCGAGCATCGGCAGGGTGAACTGAAGCACCACGAGAGCCATCGACACCGTCCGGAACTTGCTGTAGAACGGCGCCCAGTCATAGAAGAACTTCGTGAACCAAAGCAGATGGCTGCCCACGGCGAGCAGCACGGCGAGAACCGTGGCGGCCACCAGCCACCATTTCTGCCAGCCCTTGCAGAGCATCAGGCCCAGAATGAAGAGGAAAATCGTAATCGCTCCCATATACATCGGGCCCGCAGTGAAAGGCTGCGGCCCCCAGTACATCGGAAGGGCCTGCGCGATTTCGCGCACATTGCTCTGACCCGCGCGGCGAAGAAGGTCCACCGTCGCGGACTTGTCAGGGTTTACGGCAGCCGAGGAAGATCCTCCGTTGTAGTTCGGAATGAAGAGGTTAGGCAGCTCCTGCCAGCCGTAGGACCAGGCCGTGGCGTAGTCGATGTCGACTCCCCTCGCCGAGGTCCCGTCCCCGTCTGCGAGTTCCGACCCGCCGCGGATGGAATAAGGCGTGTATTTATAGACAGGGATGAGTTTGTTCGCGTTTGTGGCTATGCCCGCCACTCCCAGCACCAGCAGCAGCGCGGAAGCCGCGAAGAAGCGTCCAAGCAGTTCGCGATGCTTGAATATGCACCATATCAGTTCCGCTATCGCGAAAATAAGTATCATCAGAGCCAGGTAATAGGTGATCTGCTGGTGGTTCGCCTTCACCTGGAAACTCAGCGCGAAAGCGAAAAGCAGAGCTCCGAGAGAAACTCTGAGGAATCTCTTGCGGCGCGACATCTGTTTGTCGCTCAATGCGTTGCGATAGGTGAAGATAAGTGCTGCGAGCACCCACGGCAGGAAAGCGAGAGCCTGCATCTTCGTATTGTGCCCGACCTGGATAATCTGGAAATTGTACGAGCAGAAGGTGATCGCGATCGCTCCGCCCACCGCCACCGGCAGACTCAGTCCGAGCGAAAGCATCAGCAGGAAAGCTCCGAGCAGCGACACGAAAATATAGCTCGCCGGCCGCTTCCCGGAGAGTAGAAGATTATACAGGGACTGCGTCCAATCCCCTTCTCCGCTTGCGGTAATAACCGTGGTAGGCATTCCGGAGAACATCGAGCCGGTCCAGTAGGCCGGGTCGGAAGGATGCGCAGCGTTCCATTCATTGGTCTCGTGAGCCATACCCTGATAGCCGGATATATCGCTCTGGTTCACTATCTTACCGCTTAGCACCTGGGGTACCGTGGCGTAGGCGAGCACTATGAAAAAGAGCACCGCGCCGGCATAGGTAAGTATTTTCTTCAAGTTCCTGTTCATCATATGGTAGGGACTGTTTAATATTTGTTCACAAATTTAAGATTCGTATCTGTTTTCCGTCATTTTTCGAGCCCGAGTTCCTGCTTCATGCTCCGCAGCAGATCGAAAGCCTGCATAGGGGTCATATTGTCCAGATCCGCGGCATTCAGAGTGTCCCGGATGGAACTCAGCGTAGGGTCATCGAGCTGGAAAAGCGAGAGCTGGCAGCCCTCCTGGGTCGGGGCGGAATTGGACGCGTCAGCGGCCGGGATGGTGACGGTGGAAACGGGACGCATCTGGGCCTGACTGCCGCTTTCGAGCTGCTCGAGCGTGCGCTGCGCGGACTCGATTATTTCTTTCGGCATTCCCGCCATTCTGGCGACGTGGATACCGAAGCTGTGCGCCACTCCCCCTTCGCGGAGTTTGCGCAGGAAAATGACTTCCTTGCCCACTTCCTTTACCGCGATGTGGAAGTTCTTTACTCTCGGATAGATGCTTTCGAGGTCGTTAAGTTCGTGATAATGAGTAGCGAAGAGGGTCTTCGCGCCGTGCCCTCTCTGATGGATGTACTCCACCAGCGCGCGGGCTATGGACATTCCGTCGTAGGTCGAGGTGCCTCTTCCGATTTCATCGAGGAGCACGAGCGAACGGGCGGAGAGATTGTGCATAATCATCGATGTCTCAAGCATTTCCACCATAAATGTCGATTCGCCGCGAGAGATGTTGTCCGTGGCGCCCACGCGGGTGAAAATCTTGTCGAACCAGCCTATGGTCGCGCTCGATGCCGGGACGAACGAGCCGACCTGGGCCATCAGGACGATGAGCGCGGTCTGACGGAGCAGGGCTGACTTTCCGGCCATATTCGGGCCGGTGAGGATAATGATCTGCTGCTGCTCGGAATCCAGATAAATGTCGTTCGGGACGTATTGTTCGCCCTTCGGGAGCATCTTTTCGATGACCGGATGGCGGCCGTCGCGGATGTCCAGGACCGTGCCGTCATTCACGACCGGACGGCAGTAATTGCTGTCCACAGCGAGTCTTGCGAAGCCCACCAGAGTGTCCAGACGGGCGATTATGCGGGAATTGTTCTGAATCTCGCGGATCTTTTCCTGGATCGCGGACACGAGGTCGGCGTAGGCTTTCGATTCTATCTCGAGAATGCGGCTCTCGGCCGTAAGAATCTTCTCTTCGTACTCCTTAAGCTCCTCAGTGATATATCTTTCCGCGTTTACGAGGGTCTGCTTGCGTATCCACTCGGCAGGGACTTTGTCGCGGGAGGAATTGCGGACTTCTATATAATATCCGAAGACGTTGTTATAGCTGATTTTCAGCGGGCTGATGCCTGTGCGCTCGCTTTCGCGTCTCTGCATTTCCAGAAGGTACTGCTTGCCCCCGCGGGAGATTTCGCGCAGTTCGTCCAATTCCGGGTTCACTCCCGGGGCTATCACATCGCCCTTGCCCACCTGAGCCGCGCAGTCGGAAAGAAGGGTCTTCTGGATGCGTTCCTTCAGAGGACTGCAGCCGCAGAGGTCTTCCATAAGAGTCTGGAGCGCAGGGCATTCGAGGCCGGAGCAGAGGGTCTGGATTTTCTCCACGTGGGCGATGCTCTGGGCGAGCATCAGGGCTTCGCGCGGCATTATCTTTCCGGTGGCGGCCCTGGAAACTATGCGTTCGAGGTCCCCCACTCCGCCGAGGAGCTCTTCCGCGGCTTCGAGGTTTTCCCTGTCATCCACAAACACTTGCACCACATCGTAACGGCTTTCCAGCTCTCCCCTGTCCATCACCGGCATCGCCACCCAGCTGCGCAGCAGGCGGGCTCCCATCGCGGTGGAGCAATGGTCCATCACATCGACCAGACAGGCTCCGTCGCGGCCTGAAGCCGTGGAGAAGAGCTCCAGATTGTGCATAGTGAAACGGTCCATCCAGACAAAGTCATTGCGGTCGATTCTGGAAATGGAGCAGATGTTCTTGAGGCCCGTGTGGTGGGTCTGCTCGAGGTAAACCAGAAGTGCTCCGGCGGAGCATACGCCGAGGGGCTGGCTGTCTATGGCGAAGCCCTTCAGGGAATTGACGCCCAACTGTTTGCGGAGTTTCTCCGCAGCGGCGTCCGGCACGAATGCCCACTCGTCGAGGCTTGTCAGATAGAGCCCGTCCCCGAGGAGTTCTCGAATCTGCTTTTCACTCCCCCTCTGCACGACCAGTTCCTTGGGACGGAAGCTGGAGATGAGGGTGGAGATGTATTCCGGGCTTCCCTGGGCGGTGCGGAAAGTTCCTGTGGAAACGTCCAGGAAGGCCGCGCCGCAGGTTCCGGCCTGCGAGGATGAGAGGCTGCGGCCGAAGGTGATGCCGGCGAGGAAGTTGTTCTCTTTCTGGGTAAGCATCTGGTCGCCGAAAGCTATACCCGGTGTAATTATCTCAGTGACACCGCGTTTAACTATATTTTTGGCGAGTTTGGGGTCTTCGAGCTGGTCGCAGATAGCGACCTTGTAGCCCGCGCGGATGAGCTTCGGAAGGTAGGTGTCTATGGCGTGATAAGGCACTCCGGCCATCGGAATCGCCTCCGCCATCGCGCTGGAACGCCTGGTCAGGACAATGCCCAGGACCTTGCTCGCCGTCACGGCATCCTCTCCGTAAGTCTCGTAAAAGTCTCCGCATCTGAAAAGCAGTATCGCTTCGGGGCACTGGGCCTTGAAGTCGTAGTACTGCTTCATCATCGGAGTCATCGCACTGCTGTCTTTCGCCATATTTCTGGAAGCGGTTTTCAATCTTTCGTGGCGCTTCCGGCCAATTTCTGTGTTTTTGTGAATCCCCGTTTCTCAAAAAAAAACGGGCTGAGTGACTTTTTATCATCACTAACCTACAAAGTTACTCATTCACTCTTTCAAAAAAAAGAAATTGTGCCGGTGAAAAACACTCCGGTGTATTTTGTGAAAGAATATATGGACGCAAGTTGCGCTGTCGCCGAGCTTTTTCATGCCCGTGTTTACTTTTGGCGTCTAGTACAAAGCGGTCGAATAATGTTTGTGGGAAATTGGATTTTAGGACTATAGAAATTGCGGGGGGATTGGAATTTTGAATAAATAATTTCTCGGGGGAATTGGATTTTCGTATATTTGAGCCAAAATAATACACGATATGTCCGAAAGAATTTTCAAACGCAAACTGTACGACAGTCTCCTGGAATGGAAGAGGAGCAAGAACGGTTCGTCCGCATTACTGATTGAGGGGGCGCGTCGCGTCGGCAAATCAACGATTGTGGAAGAATTTGCAAAGAAGGAGTATGAGTCATATATCCTCATAGACTTCAACCTGGTATCTTCAGATATCAAATCTCTGTTTGACGATATATCCGATTTGGATTTTCTGTTCCTGAGCCTCCAGGCAAAATTCCATACTTCACTGGTGAAGAGGAAATCCGTCATCATATTCGATGAGGTTCAGAAATGTCCTCTCGCTCGTCAAGCCATAAAGTACCTTGTCAAAGACGGGCGCTATGATTATCTTGAGACAGGGTCGCTCATAAGCATAAAAAAGAACACGAGAGGGATAACGATTCCAAGTGAGGAAGACAGGATTTCAATGTATCCCATGGATTACGAGGAGTTCCGCTGGGCGCTGGGGGATAATGCAACAATCCCGGTCATAAAGCAGCTGTGGGATTTGCAGAGGCCGGTCGGAGTTGTTCACCGTCAACTGTCAAGGGACTTCAGGCTATATATGCTTGTCGGCGGCATGCCGCAGGCCGTGAATTCCTATCTGGACACGAATGACTTGAGCAAGGTGGATGAGGTCAAACGTTCGATAATCCGGCTTTATGTGGATGATTTTAAGAAGATTGACCCTTCGGGCCGTGCCGGGAAGATGTTTCTGTCAGTACCTGGAGAGCTTAGCCGGAATACAACAAGATATGTCCCTTATTCAATCATAGGAGAAGCGGCGGACAGCGTCCGGGATGAATTGCTGAACAGTCTGGAGGATAGCAAGACGGTGCTGTTCTCCCACCATGTCGACGATCCGAACATAGGGATGGGACTGACGGAAAACCTGCACCAGTTCAAACTCTTCACTTGTGATACCGGGCTTTTTGTGACGCTGGCTTTTTGGGAAAAGTCTTTTGTGGAGAACACCATTTACCAGAAACTGCTTAATGATAAACTTCCGGCAAATCTGGGCTATGTTTATGAGAATATGATGGCACAGATACTGGTTTCCAAAGGAGACAGGCTGTTTTACCACACTTGGAAAAAGGATGAAAAGCACTATTACGAGGTCGATTTTCTTCTGTCAAGAGGAAGCAAGCTGTGTCCCATTGAAGTCAAGTCCTCCACCAACACTGAGCATAAGTCATTTGACGAGTTTTGCGTCAAGTACTCCTCAAGAATCAGGCATCGGTATCTGGTTTGCTCCAAAGATTTCAGCAAGGACGGGCAGATAATAACCATTCCCATTTATATGGCCTACTTTCTTTAATCGCTCATCCTGAAAAATACTTCCTCGTGTATAAATTGTTTTGAATAATTAAGGGAATTATTTATCTTGGTAGTCCTTATGAAAAGAGTCTTGATAATAGCTTACTATTGGCCGCCGGCAGGCGGCTCCGGCGTGCAGAGATGGGTGAAATTCGCCAAATACCTGCCTTCGAACGGCTGGCAGCCGGTGGTCTGCACTCCGCTGAACCCGGAGTACTACTCCAAAGATGAGACGCTCGCGCGCGACGTGCCGCCCGAAGCGGAGATCCTGCGCCTCCAGATTACCGAGCCCTACGGCATCTACCGCCGCCTGATGGGCAGCGGCAGCTCGACCGATATGAAGTCTCTGGTGGCCGCTGACGCGTCCAATCCCGGCGGCGAGAGCAGTGACGGTGTAAACCCCATCAGTGCCGAACGCAAAAGCCTGAAACAGAGGCTGTCGCTCTGGATCAGAGCGAATCTTTTCATTCCCGACCCGAGAATCTGGTGGCTGAGGCCTTGCTCGCGCCATCTGAAGAAATATCTGAAGGAACATCCCGTAGATGTGATAGTTACTACAGGGCCTCCGCAGTCTATGCATCTGATAGGCCGGAGGCTTTCGAAGGCCACGGGCATTCCGTGGGTGGCGGACTTCAGGGACCCTTGGACGAAAATGTTCTATTTCAAGCATCTGCCGCTGACACCCTGCTCGCTTAAAAAGCATCTGAAGCTTGAAAAGGCGGTTCTGGACGATGCTACGGCCGTGATTTCGGTATCCCCTCTGGTACAGCAGGATTTCCAGGCTGAGACTTCCACTCCCGTGCATCTGATTACGAACGGATTTGACGAAGACGATTTCGCGGGGGTCAATACAGGATTGGCCGCAGGCCTGGAAAACAAATTCCGGGTGGTGCAGACGGGACTTTTCACTGCAGACGGCAATCCGACAGCGCTGTGGGATGTGCTCGCGGAGCTCTGCAAAGATCCGGGGTTTCGCAATCGCCTGGAAATCAGGCTCGCAGGCAAGGTGGACGAGGCCGTGACGGATGCGATCCGCAGCCGCGGGATGTCGGATAATCTGGTGATGATCGGTTATGTGAGCCACGAAAGGGCTATAGCCGAGCAGCAATCCGCTGACCTTCTTCTGCTTCCGCTTCGAAAGGAGCCGGAGGGCAAGGGTGTGTTGCCGGGAAAAATCTTCGAATATCTGGCCTCAAGGCGGCCGGTGCTGGGCTTCGGGCAGACGGATGGAGCTTCGGCGAAGGTGCTGGAGGATTCCGGAGCGGGGGTTATGCGCGAGTGGAATGACGTGGAAGGCATACGCGAGACGGTGCTCGCGGCTTTCGAAGGCCGGCTCGGACCTGACGGAGGCGCCGACCTGGAAAAATACACCCGCCGCGCGCTCACACGGCAGCTGGCGGAACTTCTGGAATCGCTGAGCGGGCGGCGCTCAGACGTTTCGACAGGCTCCTCGAGCGCAGAGGAGAAATAATTGAAATTAAAATGTAACTGACTATATGACAATCACTTTCTCTATCGAATACAAGACCCGCTGGGGCGAGAACCTCGTCCTGGTGAGCGGAGCGCAGCGCTTCCCGATGAGCTGGAATGACGGCGGCATCTGGAGCGTCAAAGTCCGCGGGGCTGAAAAGATAGCCGGAGAATACGGCTATGAATTGTGCGAGGGGGGACGCACCGTGCGCCGCGAATGGGACGCACACTATCTCGAGCTCCCGAAAGGTCGCAAGGCCCTGGAAATCAGAGACTCCTGGATCGATGCGCCGGCAGGCTGCCCTTTCCTTCGCAAGCACTCTTCGCCGGTTTTCGACGCCCCTGGATTCCGTGGCGCCGGCACGGCGGTTCCGGTATTCGCTCTTCGCAGCGCAGATGACTTCGGAGTCGGCGAATTCCTTGACCTCAAGGGACTTGTGGACTGGGCTGCGGCGACCGGGCAGAAGATTATCCAGCTGCTGCCGATAAACGACACCACCGTCTCCCACGACTGGACGGATTCCTATCCTTACACCTCCTGCTCTTCCTTCGCGCTTCACCCGCAGTTCATCAACCTTCCGGCCGCAGGACTTCGCAGAACGGCCGGCTACAAGGCACTGCAGGCGGAGCTGAACGCTCTCCCGCAGATAGACTATGTGCGCGTGAATGCCGAAAAGGGACGGCTGCTGCACAAGCTCTTCGAGGAAAAGGGAGAAAAGGTTCTGGCGAGCGGGGATTACAAGGACTTCTGCGAACGCAACAAGTTTTGGCTCAAGCCTTACGCGGTTTTCTGCGCCCTTCGCGACAGCCTCGGGAACGGGGAATTCGGGAAGTGGGGAAGTTATGCAAAGTATAGCCAGAAGAAGGCTCAGGCGTATTACGAGGCTCACCGCTCAGAGGTGGATTATCACTGCTATGTTCAGTATCTTGCTGATTCTCAGCTGAAAGAAGTCTGCGCCTACGCCCGCGCGAAGGGAATTTCCTTCAAGGGCGACCTCCCTATCGGAGTGGGCCGCCGCAGCGCCGAGGCCTGGATGTTCCCGAAGCTCTTCAATATGGATTCGCAGTGCGGCGCACCGCCTGACGCTTTTGCGGCGGACGGACAGAACTGGGGATTCCCGACCTACAACTGGGATGAGATGGCAAAGGATGATTACGCCTGGTGGAAGGCCCGTCTTCGCAAGATGGCGGAGTATTTCGACGCTTTCCGCATCGACCATATTCTGGGATTCTTCCGCATCTGGGAGATTCCGGTACCTGAAAAGAGCGGTCTGCTGGGGCATTTCAGCCCGGCGCTGCCTTACAGCGGGGAGGAGATACGCTCCAAAGGACTTCCGCTGGAGGGGCTTTTCGTGGAGGATCCCCGCAGGAAGGGATACTGGCATCCTCGCATTTCGGTGCAGAATACTGACAGCTACAAGTGCCTGAACGACTGGCAGAAATGGTCTTTCGACGAACTTTACAATGACTTCTTCTATCATCGCCACAATGCTTTCTGGAAGGAGTGCGCGATGAAAAAGATTCCGGCTCTTCTGGGTGCTACGGGTATGCTCGCCTGCGGCGAGGATCTGGGTATGATCCCGGCCTGCGTGCCTGAGGTAATGTCCTCGCAGAGAATACTTTCACTGGAAATCCAGAGGATGTCGAAGGATCCTTCGCAGACTTTCGCGAGACCTTCCAAGTATCCATACCTGAGTGTCTGCACGACTTCGACTCACGACATGTCGCCGCTTCGCGGTTGGTGGCACGAGGAGGACAGAGGTCTGATTCAGAAGTATTACAACGAGGTGCTGGGCCGCTGGGGCGAAGTTCCTGCGGACTGCGGGACGGACATCTGCGAGCAGATTGTGCGCGACCATCTGCAGTCGCCTGCAATGCTGACGATTCTTCCGGTGCAGGACTGGCTGTCGATGGACGCCGACTTAAGGCTCCCTGACCCTATGGGTGAGAGGATCAATGTCCCGGCCATCTGCCCGTACTATTGGCGCTACCGTATGCATCTGAGCGTGGAGCAGCTTCTCTCCGCTGACGCGTTCAATGCTAAAGTTTCACGGATGATAACGGAATCGGGCAGGTAAGTGTTATTTTATCGTCACTAAAATCCTGCCCTCCGGATTTCAGAATCTGTCTTGAGATGATTCCCGCATTTTATTGTGCGGGAATTTCTTGCAAAATCGATTTTTTATCGTACCTTTGTCTTCCCATTCGTGGGAAGCACTGGAGAGGTGGGTGAGTGGCTGAAACCACCGGTTTGCTAAACCGACGTACGGGTCATTCCGTACCACGAGTTCGAATCTCGTCCTCTCCGCGCCTATAAGAGGGTAACAGTCAAGCCTTTGGGCTTCGAGGTTACCCTCTTTCCTTGTTTAACCACCGAGGGCCGTATCCCCCGGACCCCGGGGGTCGCTACGCTTCAGGTTCTTTATTTTTTGTTCCATTCGATTACTTCGTATATTTGTACACTATGACATTTAAACCTTTGCGGGCGGGAGGAAAGATCGAAATGTGCATTTAAGGCATTATTCGCACATCTCGATGCTCAAAAGTACTTTGAGATGTGCACTTTTACTGGTTTTTGTACATCTCGAACTCCGTCACCTCCGCAAGCAGAACCGAAATTCTTATGAGAAGAACGATCGAAGTGTGCAGCTGCAGCGTGGATGCAGTGATGGAGGCGGCGGCGGGCGGCGCGGCGCGGGTCGAGCTGTGCTCGCTGCTTTCGTGCGGAGGAATCACCCCAAGCGCAGGAATGATCCGTCAGGCTCGCGCGGCCTGCGGCCGGACCGGTCTGCAGCTGCACGTGCTGATACGCCCGCGGGAGGGCGATTTCGTCTATGACGAGTCCGAAATTCAGACGATGATAGAGGATATACGCTTCTGCGCGCAGGCGGGCGTGGACGGCGTGGTAATCGGCGCGCTCACAAATAGCGGCGCTCTCGATATCGCCACCTGCCGCAGGCTCGCAGAGGCTGCCGGCACTATGCACAAGACCTTCCACCGCGCGTTCGATGTCTGCGCCAACCCGTCCGAGACACTCGAGCAGATCATTTTCCTCGGCTTCGACCGTCTTCTCACCTCCGGCCAGAAGGCCGACGCCCTGAGCGGCGCAAGTCTCATCGCCAGCCTAGTAAAGCAATCCGCCGGCCGCATAATCATTATGCCCGGGGCGGGAATAAATCCCGCCAATATCGCTGAAATCCAGCATCTTACCGGTGCTGCAGAATTCCATTCCAGCGCCCGTGCCCCTATTCAACACTCTACAAATGAAAAGGGCTGCGAAGCCTTCGGAACCCTTTCAGAACTCCGCACCTGTCGCGAAGTGGTCCACGCCCTGGTTTACGGTAGCTGAGCCTGCCGAAACCACTGCGCAGTCATTGAGTGTGTTTGTCTCCGGGACGGTATTGGACGCTCTGCGGCCGCAGATAGCGGCTGCGAACGAAGCGGGACGGCTGCACATCCAACTCGTGACGGACGGGCCGAAAGCGTTCGCAGGTCCACTGTCTGTGAATACTAATGAACGGCATTATAGGCAAAGAACCATATACAACGGGATATAAAGATAATCTCCTTTCTTTTCCAAATCTCCCGTATGGACAATATAAGATTGCCCGAGATCCGAAGAATATTTCCTGATGCATTTATCCAAAGACACTGTTGTGAAGCCGGTGGATGATTTGACCTCAATCGGAGATATGTTGTGCCTGCTGGTAATGGATTTCTTTGAGACAAGGAAGTCTATCTCCATCCGGTCATCCTTGTTCTCTCTGGACGGATTCGAATAGAAGAAGAGCTTGCAGCCGTTTGCCGTGAGCATCTGAGCTACGATATTTTCCATCAGCATTCCAGCATTAAACTCAAGCTTATCTTTCAGAATCTTCTGGTACAGCTGCTCAGAGACAATCCCTCTCTCGTCGAATGCGTGGCTTATCATAAGTCCAGTGTCGTTCATGTAGCATTTAAGAGAATTGTCCTTCTTCTTAAGTCCCAGTCCGATCGAAGGCTCCGTAGTGTTGAACGCCAGATTCACCATTCTTGCATCCCTAAGCCAAAAGAAGGAACTGTCATAATCCCGGAAGCGTGCATCCTTATCGAGATCCGAGAGTTGGAATTTGTGCTCATGCAATTGAAGCTGTCCGGGAATTGCCTCGTAGATAGCCTTGACTTTGGAGGTATGGACTCCGGCATACTGGTCTATGCAATTGTAGTAGAGGTTGAGAATCTGACGCTTGACCCTGTCGGCATCTTCAAAAGATTTGGTGTCCAGATATTCATTAACCACCTGAGGCATACCTCCAACAATCAGATAGAGCCGGAAATAATCCATTAGCTTGCGGTGCATAGACTGCCCGAGCGGTTCTATGGCAGAGAACTTCATCCTGACGAAGTCCATAAGCGAATTCTCTCCCAAAGCCCAAAGGAATTCCTCGAAATCCAAGGGATTCATCACAAGTTTCTCTTCTTCGGACGGTACAAGGTAATCCTCTTCCTTCTCATCTTTTGTACGCGTCTTATTTACCGACCGCTGCATCCCCAGCAAAGAACCGGTTTCCAGATAATCGAAACGCCCGTCTTCGACAAGATATTTTATTGATGCCCTGGCAGCAGGACAGAATTCAATTTCGTCAAAGACTATGATGGACTCGCGAGGATATAACTTGGTTGAATAGAAGGTGCTCAAGTAAGTAAACAGCATATCCAGATTCCCCCGATAGTTTTTGAACAAATCTTTGATATCATCTCCGACCTTGAAGAAGTCTATCAGGATATAGCTTTTGTATTCCTTCCGGGCAAACTCTTCCACTATGAAACTCTTGCCAACACGCCTCGCACCCTCTATCATCATTGCGGACTTGCCTTGTTTCTTGTTCTTCCAAAGAACCAACTGGTCATATATTTTTCTTCGTATCACGGAATCAAGCTTTATTATTCTCTAATTTTTACACGGAATCAAGGCGCGTAAAGCCATAATTTCTACACGAAATCAAGGCAAAGATAGGTTGTTCCATTGAAATACCAAAGATTTTTGTGTACCAGACGTGAAAAGTAGACGCGGGAGGTACACGGGCATGAAAAAGCTCCGCGCCCGGCGCGGAACTAACAATATCAAACTATCGGATTTTATTCTTGGAGACAACGGACTGACCTCCCGCGACATCGTCGTTGAGCTTGTCGGGACGCCGGTGTAATTTACCCCTCGACAGGCTCGGAGACAGCGGCCGGGGTATGCAATTGGACGCGTAAGCGGCCGAGGAATTACTACTTCATCCAGGTGGAGGAGGAGACGGCGTCCTGAATGCCGGAGAGCATATTGTCATTGAAGACCTTGCAGGCGGCGCGGCCGAAGATGGTCATGCTCGGGTAGGACGTGTAGTTAGTGTCCCAGGCCACCGGCACGCAGCCGTTCTCGATGGCATACTTCGTAACAGCCTTATAGTAAGCCTTTATCGAGGCATCGTGAGCGGCATCCTTGCCCGGAGTGAAACGCTGGTTCGCACCGAACTCGCCGATAAGAACAGGATAACCCTGCTCCACGAAATTCGTCCTCATCTTCTTCATCTGAGCCGAAACATAGTCTTCATTATACTTGTCCGGACAGACTCTGGAGCTGTCGGAACCCTTGTTCCCTTTGCCCCAATAATAATACACCTTGCCCCAGTCTGCATCCGCATCCAGACCCGTAAACTGATAAGGATCATAGAAATGCACCTCCATCATCAGGCGGTCTGAGACGCTGTCCGAAATCTTCGGGATATAATTATTGTCACAGGTATTGTCGATATTGGTATTCGGACCCTGCACAATCAGCACGCGCGAAGCATTGTTGCCACCGGTGGCGCGGACCGCATCGATGAACGCCTGCTCATAGATGGACAGACGCTCCGACATCTTGTCCACTGATACCAGACTGCTGCCGTCGGTGTACTTTCCGCCGACACCCGGCTCATTCAGTCCGCCGAACAGAAGATGCTCGTCATAATCCTTGAACTCCGTAGCTATCTGAGCCCAGATTTTGATAAGCTGGGCCTTCTTGGTATCCACATCGGCATTCTCCGTGAAGCCGTCGTGCTCCATCCAGCCTCCGTCCCAATGCTGATTCACAATCACATACAGACCTTCGGTGATGCAGTAGTCCACAACTTCCTTCACGCGGGACATCCAAGCGGGGTCTATCGTACAGTTCTCTGCATCAGTGATATGGCCCATCACCCAGGCGCAAGGAATGCGCACACTCCTGAAACCGTTAGCCTTCACCATAGAGATAATCTCCTGAGTGGTCTTGGTGGACTGCCAGGAAGTCTCGGAGGAAATGCCGGTATTCTTCCAGCTGTTTCCGTTGTCTCCGCCTTCCATAGTATTACCCAGATTCCAGCCCGGATACATCGCTGCGGCAATCTGCGCCGCCGTCTTGTCTATGCCTGAGGAAGTCTCCCCGGCCGCCTGATTCACCGTCACGGTCTCGGACTTGCCGCCGACAGAGAAGGTGATGGTGCCGCTGCGCTTGGCAGGAGTGGCATTCGCCGCCACAGTAAACTTCTCGGTGAAATCTGCCATAGAGGCACGCGTAGAGGCGGAAGTGATCCAGAAAGCGCCGATTTCGAAACTGTAATCGGCATTCGCGGAAAGCTGCACGGAAATCTCACCGCCCTCCGCCGGCACATCGAAGCTCTGAGTCTTTATCACAATCCCGCTCGCCGCCGCCTGCACAACGCTCACCGACTTCGAATTCTTCCCGTCGGAAAATGTTACATTGGCTGACCTGTCAGCGGGTTCGGTATTCTCCCCGGCCTTCAATGTGAACGGGGTGACGGACAGCGCCGGAGAGGTGCTGCCTTTGGTGATGGAAATCCACGAAGCGGAAGGAGTCGCCGTGACGTCCTTTTTCGACTGAACGGAGATGGTCACCTCGCCGCCTGCGCTGGCAAAGCTTACGCCGTCGCGGAGGTATTTGTCGGCAATGGTGATGCCTTCAGGAATGTCGTCGCCGCAGTTTTTCTCGCCGCCGCAGGAGAAAAGTCCAGCGAGGCATACAATAGCCGAAAGCAGCAGAGCGGAATGTCTCAAGAGTTTCATTTTTCAGGTGTTAAGCAGTTTTCTGGGTACAAATTTAAGAAAAAGATTGGGCCGGCAGCAAATCTGCCGGCCACAATCAATCTAAACACATCAT
>CAVCRS010000023.1:0-6196 GCA_963604635.1 Faecalibacillus sp. | reverse complement strand
ACCTCTCGACGGAACCCAGTTATCCGGACTAAAACGTTTTCTCACGGACAAACCTTCTGAATTCGCAAGAACTCCCCGCCGGGCCGTTGCAAGACTGAAGAATTTTTCAGAATTTTGGAGAAAACAGCCAAAGAGAATGAAAAGAATACTCCTCAGCATCATCGCGGCCGTCTGTCTGACGGCAGGTACCGCATTGGCCGCAGGCCCTGAAGTCCTGATTCCAATTCCCGTGAAATCGGAGATAAAGGACGGCACTTACACACCCCAGCCGGACGGAAGCGACATCAGGGTGCATCTGGGCACGCGCGCGTTCACAAAGGAACTGGGCAAACTGAATCTGCAGGACTTCGCGCGCGAAGAGGCGTATCGGCTCGAAGTGGGAAGCAAAGGCATTGACATCTACGCGCTTACATCGAAGGGAGTATTCCGCGCGCAGACGACTCTGAAACAGATGACTGCGAAGGACGAGCCTCTGCAGCAGTGCTCGATTCTGGACTATCCGCGCTTCCGCCACCGCGGCCTGATGCTCGACATCTCGCGCAACTTCCGCGACAAGGACTTCATACTCAAGCAGCTGGATGCGATGGCGCAGCTGAAGATGAGTACGCTCCACCTGCATCTTACGGACGACGCCGGCTGGAGAATCCAGATAGACTCCTACCCCGAGCTGACCCGCAGGGCTGCCTGGAGAGTGGGCGCAACCTACGAGGGGTGGCGCGACGCTCATTACCGCTACTCCACCGAGGGGGCCCCTGACGCGAGCGGCGGGTACCTCAGCAAAGATGATGTGCGTGAGATAGTTGCGTACGCCGCAGACAAATACATCGAGATAATTCCGGAGATCGAGCTCCCGGCGCATTCGGGCGAAGTGATTGCCGCCTACCCGGAGCTGTCGTGTCTGAACCCCGACGGCACGAGGGCGCGCTCGGGCAGTGACCTGTGCCCGGGCAACGCGAAGGTTTACGAAATGTACGAAGCGATTCTGAGCGAAGTCATCGAACTCTTCCCGGGCGAACTCATACATATCGGAGGCGACGAGGCTTCTAAGCAAAGCTGGAAGAACTGCCCTGAGTGCCAGAGGCTTATGCGCGAGCAGGGGCTGAAGGACGTGGACGAGCTGCAGAGCCATATGATCGGGCACTTCGTGAATTTCCTCGCGAGCAAGGGGCGCCGCGCAATCGGCTGGGACGAGATTCTCCAGGGCGGTCTGCCGGAGGGCGCGGCCGTGATGTCGTGGCGCGGCACCGAAGGCGGGCGCAAGGCGGCTGAGCTCGGGCACAACGTCGTGATGTCGCCGGGCAGCCACTGCTACTTCGACTCTGCCCAGGACGCTCCGTACTCGCAGCCGAAGGCGTTCAGCGGCTACACAAGCCTCGAGCGGGCATACTCCTTCGAGCCGATGCCCGACGGCCTGGCCGCTGACGCGTCCAATCATATACTCGGCCTTCAGGCCAATCTGTGGTCGGAGTACATTCCTACCGCTTCGCAGATGGAATATATGATTTATCCGCGCGCATTCGCGGTGGCGGAAGTGGGCTGGAGTCCGGCGGAAAAGAAGGATTATCAGAATTTCCGCGAAAGGGCCATAGACCTTGCGGATGAACTGAGGGGACAGGGCTACAACCCGTTCGAGCTGAGGGGCGAGATTGGCCGCAGGCCGGAATCGCTCAAGCCGCTGGAGCATCTCGCGGTGGGCGCAAAGCTCTCGTTCAACGGACGTTGCCACTACTCTTCGGGCTATCCGGCGGGCGGGGACGGGGCCCTCGTGGACGGGCAGTGCGGCGGCTGGTTCTACAAGGACCTGCTCTGGCAGGGCTATCTGTGCGATGTAGATGTCACCCTGGATCTCGGGGCGGTGAAAGACATTCACTATGTGGGCGCCACTTTCCTCTCGCATACTTCGGCGGGCGTGGGCTTCCCGGTGCGCACGGAGGTCTCATTCTCGGAGGACGGCGTGAATTTCAGCGAGCCTGTAATCTGCCTTATGGAGCAGCGGGACACCGATTCCTGGGCCGCTTTGAACACCCTGGGAAGCGTTGTGAACGCCAAGGCGCAGTATATACGATACCGCGCGGTCCGGGACACTGTGGGCCCGAACCACGCGTTCATATTCATTGATGAGATAGTGGTGAATTAAAAAAGTGCTCCTGCGGCATTTCGACAAGTTCAATGACCGCAGGAGCAGACTTTTACGCTATTCAGAGGATCCGATTATTCAGTCGGCATCGACTCGATGACGGAGCGGTTGATATCGCGGATACCGTTCTCATCGATTTTGACCTTGCGGTCATAGGTCATAAGGCCGTTCACCTCGATCTCGACATCGGTCGTCTGGGTATATACAGCGGCAGCGAAACCCTTCGCAATGAGTCCCTTAAGCATCTCGGCATATTCGCCATAGACCTTCAGAACCTCCTCGCCGCTCTGATATCTCACGTAACCCCAGTTGCGGTCAGGCTGCCAGATATGGCCGTCGACTACCAGACCTATGCCGCCGTACTCGCCAAGGACATTGATGTAATCCTTGTTATAGAGAACCATTGCCGGCTCCGGATAATGGTGCAGGTCAAGGATGTCTCCGCAGAGACGGAAGTTGCCGCCGGAGGCAGGGTTGATGAGACGGGTGTCATCTATGCCTGCTGTATATTCAGCGATCTCTTCGGTATCGAACTGACCCCAGGCCTCGTTGAACGGAACCCATACCACGATGCTCGGGAAGGTGCGCAGGGACCCCATAATGTTCTTCCACTCGCGACGGTAATTATCCTTCTCTTCGGCAGTCAGCTGAGAGTCGGTTCCACCGTATGTCTTTGTCTCCCAAGTGTTTGTTCGGTTGTCGGTAACTGAAGGCATATCCTGCCAAACCATCATTCCGAGACGGTCGCAATGGTAGTACCATCTGGCCGGCTCGACCTTGATGTGCTTGCGTATCATATTGAAGCCGAAGTCCTTGGTCTTCTGGATGTCATAGAGAAGAGCCTCGTCGCTCGGGGCGGTATAGAGGCCGTCCGGCCACCAGCCCTGGTCGAGAGGACCGTACTGGAAGAGAGGAGTGCCGTTCAGGGCCATGCGTTTGTGGCCGTCTTTGGTCGTCACTGCGGAAATCTCCCTCATCGCAGCGTAACCGAGCACGGTGTCGATGACCTTGCCGTCCTGGGAAAGGCTGAGTTTCAGGCCATAGAGATATGGAGAATCAGGAGACCAGAGCTGCGCCTGCGGAACTGTCAGGACTATCGGGCTTCCGGCCTCTGCGCTGACAGAGGTGAGGACGTTTCCTTCGCTGCCGGAGGTGAAATCTGCACTGCCCTCCATAAGTTCAGCAGTCACGCTGCCTGTGCCGGCGACGTTTGCGTACACTGTCAGAGTCCCCTGCTCAATATTAGCAACGCAGTAATAGTCAGATATATAGCTCTGCGGAACAGGCTCCATCCATACGGTCTGCCAGATGCCGGTCACAGGAGTGTACCAGATGCCGCTCGGATTGAGGACCTGCTTTCCGCGAGGACGGTTCTGAGAGTCTGTAGGGTCGGACACGCGTACCGCCAGGGTGTTCTTTCCGGATTTGAGATACTCTGTGACGTCGATGGAGAACGGGTCATAGCCGCCCTGATGGCCGCCGGCATATTTGCCGTTCACATAGATGTCCGCCTCCTGATCGACTGCTCCGAAATGAAGGAGAACCTTTTCGGCATTCCACTTCGGGAGTTTGAACTCGGTGCGGTAGAGAAGCAGAGAATCCGGGCTCGGGAAGCGGCCCACGCCTGAAAGGGCGGACTCGACACAGAAAGGAACAAGGATCTTACCCTGAGAAGCCTCTGTCAGACAGGCTGTTCCCTGAGGGTCGGCATCTCCGGGGATGATGGCGTAGTCCCAGAGGCCATTCAGATTCTTCCAGTCGCTGCGCACCATCTGAGGGCGCGGATATTCCTGAAGTACGGAGGACGGATTTATGGTTTCCGCCCATTCGGTCCTGATACGGTCTCCCGCAGGAGTCCACACGTAGGCTTCATTCTGCCCGCCGCCGCAGGCGGTGAGGGCCAGAAGTGCCAGCACGCTGATTGCTTTGGTATTGATATTCATATTTTTATATAGTTAAATAATATTCTTGTATGTGCGGCGGTGTCGAGACACAGGCTCAACCGCGGCATTGGACGCTTCAGCGGCCTATTTGATTCCGTACTTTTTCAGGATGCGCAGGAGCGGACGGCGGATGGACTCCATCCAGAGGGTATAGCCGTAGTCGCCCGGATGAACGCCATCCACGCTGCTGTCGTGTCTGGAGTCGGTGGCGTTCGTGCAGTCAAGGTAATAGACATCCGGGTAGCGCTTGACCGCGATGCGCATCAGGCTGTCGGATGTGGCCATTTTCTCAGCTTCGAAGGTGGCGACCGTCCGGTCGAAGTTGCGCTTCTCGCGGTAAATCGTGCGCATAAAGATGAGCGGCTTGCCAGGATGTGCGGCGCGCAGAGTCTCGATGAACGGGAAGAGACGCTCGCGCATCATCTTCGCGTCTGGATTCGAGAAGGCGTCGAACACGAAGGCTTCTGCATCCGCAGCAGCCAACAGTTCAGCGAATTGGCTCTGGAGTTTGCTGTTTCCGCTCACGCCCAGGCTGAGCATTCCGAGACCGGTCTCGCGGGAGAACTGTGCCGGATAGGCCATTCCGGAGCGGGAGGTGCTGACGCCGTGCGTGTAGCTGGAGCCGAAGATGGCGATGCGGTGGCGGAACGGATTGTCGATCTTCTCGATGACGGAGCCGCTCTCGACTCCGACCTGTACGGAATTCAGTTCGCTGCGCAGCGGAAGATAGAGCAGGCACTCCTTCATCGTGTCATCCATATCCTTGACGAGCACGGTGTTGTAGCCGTTCTCCCTTTTCATCGGAGGGCAGCCGGCTGCGGCCCAGAGCCACTTGCCGTCCTGCTTTATATAGAGGTCATAGCCGCGAAGGGAATAGGATGCGGCGTTCAGATTATAGTTCAGGGACGCATATTCGGCCTTCACGGAAATGGTGGAGGAGTTCGTGCGGAAGACCACGGCAATGCCGGAAGGTTCGCGGAGGAGCTGGTTCTCAGACTTGTTGAAACCCTTGTAGCGGACGGTGTCGGCACGGTGGTAAGGATTCGGGGTGTCCGGGAAAAGTTTGCCGGTCAGGGTGAGGTCCGATGCTTCGGTGAACGAGTATTCCACGTTCTTGGGTGTCTGTGCGCTCAGGGTGAGGGAGATGCAGAGGGCCAGGAGCAGTGTGGTCAGATGTTTCATATTTCAGCGTTTTCTTCTTTGATGGCAGCGTTATAGCATTGGCGGCAGAGCGGCTCATAGACGTCTTTCTCGCCGAGGACCACGAGTTTGCGGGATGCGGAGAGACGGTGCGAGTGGTTCGCGAGATTGCCGCATTTCACGCAGATGGCGTGCACTTTCTGGACATCCTCGGCGATGGCCATAAGGGACGGCATCGGGCCGAAAGGCTTGCCGAGGTAGTCGGTGTCGAGGCCCGCCACGATGACGCGGACTCCCCTGTTCGCCAGGGTCTGGGCAACTTCCACAAGATTGGCCGCAAAGAACTGCGCCTCGTCGACACCCACCACGCGGACATCGTCATCGATGGAAAGCATCTCGGCGGCGTCCTTTATGGGAGTGGACTTTATGCTGTGCAGGTCGTGCGAAACGACATTTTCTTCGGAGTAGCGGACATCGATGGCCGGTTTGAAGATGGCGATTTTCTGGTTTGCGAACTGGGCGCGCTTGAGGCGGCGGATGAGTTCTTCGGTCTTGCCGGAAAACATTGAGCCGCAAATGACTTCAATGCAGCCTGATTTAATGGTGTTTTCTGAGAACATTTTGTTATTTTTGTGGAATGCTTGTGCAAAGTTAAAATATTTTGGGATATGGAGAACGCGATATTGGAGCAAATTCGGTCGGAACTTTCGGCGCTGAAGGAAAAAGTGGCTGAAATCGAAAGGCAATTGGATGAATATGAAAGGCTTGAAGCGGAGAATGCCGCGCCTGCGGAGGATCTTCCGGTGGAAGATCTCCCGGTGGATGATTTCCCTGCTGCGATCGAGGAAGTCGCGGCGGTCGAGGTGCCTGCGGCGACCGAAGAGACTGCGGCGGTTGAAGAAACTGCGACTGCAGAGGAGACTGCGGCGACCGAAGAGACTGCGGCGGTTGAAGAAACTGCGACTGCAGAGGAGAC
>CAVCRS010000022.1:0-11073 GCA_963604635.1 Faecalibacillus sp. | reverse complement strand
CACTTCATCCATTCACTTCATCCATTCACTTCATCCACTCACTTCATCCACTCACTTCATCCACTCACTTCATCCACTCACTTCATCCACTCACTTCATCCACTCACTTCATCCACTCACTTCATCCACTCACTTCATCCATTCACTTCATCCATTCACTTCATCCATTCACTTCATCCATTCACTTCATCCACTCACTTCATCCACTCACATAACTCACTTCATATCACTCCGGGCATCACTTCGCTCCGAACATCCCTCCCGACTGCAAATATAGCAATACTTTTGAAATGCGTATTACGAAAATCAAAATATGGACATTTTTTTGCCAGAGAAAACAGCGTTTGAACATCGATTTAAAGACAGACTCACTTCAATTACCTTATACTTAAAGATTTGGGCAAAAAATACTCCATTTTTTCAACCAAATCCAGCGTTATGACCATTTTGTTAAAAAATCAGCTGTTTTTTCAACCAAATCCAGCGTTATGACCATTTTGTTAAAAAATCAGCTGTTTTTTCAACCAAATCCGTAATCGCTGGATTTTTCAGGCTATTAGCGAAATTGCCGGTATATAAACAGATAAAGGCGCTGATGAAAAAGTCAGCGTCTCTATTCCTGTGCGGGTGAAGGGACTCGAACCCATACGCACGAAGGCACCAGATCCTAAGTCTGGCTTGGCTACCAATTACAACACACCCGCTTCATAAGCACGCAAATTTAAGGCTTTATTCTGATTTCTCCAAAACTAAAGAGTCGGACTGTCGCTCGCGGCCGGGACTTGGTGCATCGAGGTGCCGGAAATCGCGGAAATCCCGTCATCTCGATGTGCTCAAGTGCATCGACTTGCCGGAAATTACGGTAAATCCGTCATCTCGATGTACTCAAGTGCTTCGAGGTGCCGGAAATCGTGCGAATCCCGTCATCTCGATGCTATTATTGATGTGTGAGGGGAAAGGCCTTTGAACCGGGTGGAAGTGCATCGAAAAGAGCATTTCATACGTTATTCGCACTTCTCGATGTCCTCAAGTGCAGTGAGAAGTGCATATAAAACGTTATCCGCACTTTTCGATGTTTCTGCAGTTCCAGAAAGCAGGGAATAGGATGCGCGGCGGCCGAAGGCAGAACCGGCCGCGCCCGGATGCAGGGACGGACCCCGCCGCGTCCGACCCCGGAAATAAGCCCCCCGCCGCGTCCGCCCCACCCATCATGATGACAAAAATGTTAGCAATATTTTTAAGGATTGATTACCTTTGCACCTATGATAACACAAGACCAGATTAAAGACCTCCATACGCGCGTCGCCGCATTGCACGACTGCCTCGCCATCGAGGAGAAACGCACTCAGGTGAGCGCCCTGGAACTTCAGACCCAGGCCCCGGACTTCTGGAACGAACCGAAGGCCGCCGAAGCCTTCCTCAAGAAAATGAACCTCGTAAAGTCTTGGGTCACAGACTATGACTCCGTCAGGTCAGCCGTCGATGACCTCGACGTTCTCTACGAATTCGCAGCCGGGAGCGGCGCGAGCGAGGAGGCAGAGACCGACGAGTCGAAGGAACTCGCCGAGGCCTACCGGATTTCCGAAAAGATGGTCGAGGCCCTCGAGCTCCGCAACATGCTCGGCGCGGAAGGCGACAACCTCGGCGCTGTCCTCACGATAAACAGCGGCGCAGGCGGCACTGAGGCCAATGACTGGTCGGCGATGCTCCTGCGGATGTATCTTCGCTGGGCTGAGCGCAACGGCTACAAAAGCACTGTAACAGAGATGGTTGACGGTGATGAGGCAGGCATAAAGTCCACCACCGTGGAGATTGAGGGCGACTACGCTTACGGCTATCTCAAGGCCGAGAACGGCGTGCACCGCCTGGTCCGCATCTCCCCGTTCAACGCTCAGGGCAAGCGCCAGACCACTTTCTCCTCCGTATTCGTCTATCCGCTTGTAGATGATACCATTAACATAGAAATCAAAGACTCCGACCTCGAGTGGGACACTTTCCGCAGCGGCGGCCACGGCGGTCAGAACGTGAACAAGGTCGAGACCGGCGTGCGCGTAAGGCATCTCCCGACCGGAATCGTTGTGGAAAACACTGAAGGCCGCACCCAGATCGGCAACAAGGAGAACGCCCTGCGCATCCTAAAGTCCCGTCTCTACGACCTCGAACTCCGCAAGCGTCAGGAAAAGCAGGCGGAACTCGAAGGCCAGAAGAAGCGCATCGAGTGGGGCTCGCAGATACGTTCCTATGTCCTGCATCCGTACAGGATGGTCAAGGACCTGCGCACAGGCTACTCGACCGCCGACACCCAGGGCGTGCTCGACGGCGACTTGAACGAGTTCATGCGGCGCCTGCTGATGCAGCAGGGCAGCGGCAGCTCCGTCCCTGTGGAAGACATTGACTAGCAGGCCGGCAAGCCGTCCAATGAAATCACGCAAGGCCCGGCCGTCCGTCCAATGAAATATTAAACGGCCGGCAAGACCGTCCGATATTCCCGCCTGCCGGAGGAGTCCGATCATTAAAGAAACATTCAAAATATTTAAAATTCATAAACATTATGGCAGAGTTCAAATATGCACCGATGTTCCAGCTCGGTCCTGACAAGACCGAGTACTACAAGATTCCGGGTTCCGAGAAATTTGTCAGCGTAGCTGACTTCGAAGGCCATCCGATTCTGAAAATCCAGGAGGATGCCCTCACCCTTATGACCCGCACCGCTTTCAGAGACGTGTCTTTCCTCCTGCGCCGCTCCCACAACGAGCAGGTGGCGAAGATTCTCAGCGACCCTGAGGCTTCTGAAAATGACAAATACGTAGCCCTCACTTTCCTGCGCAACGCAGAGGTGGCGGCGAAGGGCAAACTCCCTCTCTGTCAGGATACAGGCACCGCCATCGTGCACGGCGAGAAGGGCCAGCAGGTCTGGACCGGAGGCTGTGACGAGGAGGCCATCTCCCTGGGAGTCTATAAGACCTACACCGAGGAGAATCTGCGCTACAGCCAGAACGCCCCTCTGGATATGTACAAAGAGGTGAACACCAAGTGCAACCTCCCTGCCCAGATCGACATCGAGGCCACGGAAGGAATGGAATACCGTTTCCTCTGCGTCACCAAAGGCGGCGGCAGCGCAAACAAGACCTATCTCTATCAGGAGACCAAGGCCCGCATCCAGAATCCGGGAACCCTCGTTCCTTTCCTCGTGGAAAAGATGAGAAGCCTGGGTACGGCGGCCTGCCCTCCTTACCATATCGCTTTTGTCATTGGCGGAACATCCGCCGAGAAGAATCTGCTCACCGTCAAGCTCGCGAGCACGCACTACTATGACGGGCTTCCGACCACGGGCGACGAGACCGGCCGCGCATTCCGCGACACCGCGCTCGAAGAGCAGCTCCTCGAAGAGGCTCACAAGATCGGTCTCGGAGCGCAGTTCGGCGGCAAGTATATGGCTCACGACGTGAGAGTTGTGCGTCTGCCACGCCACGGAGCGAGTTGCCCGATCGGCCTCGGCGTAAGCTGCTCGGCCGACAGAAACATCAAGTGCAAGATCAATGCAGACGGCGTCTGGATCGAGAAGATGGATGACAAGCCTTACGAACTCATTCCTGAGGAGCTCCGCCAGGCGGGCGAAGGCGAGGCCGTGAAGGTCGATCTGAACCGCCCGATGCGCGAGGTCTGCAAGCAGCTGAGCCAGTACCCTGTCAGCACGCGTCTGAGCCTGAACGGCACCATCATCGTGGGCCGCGACATCGCCCACGCCAAACTCAAGGCGAGACTCGACGCCGGCGAGGACCTTCCGCAGTATATGAAGGACCACCCGATCTACTACGCCGGACCTGCCAAGACTCCTGCCGGAATGCCTTGCGGCTCAATGGGGCCGACTACGGCCAATAGAATGGATCCGTATGTGGATGAATTCCAGGAGCACGGCGGCTCGCTGATTATGCTCGCGAAGGGCAACCGCACCCAGCAGGTCACCGACGCCTGCAAAAAGCACGGCGGATTCTACCTCGGCTCCATCGGCGGTCCTGCGGCCATCCTCGCCCAGAACAACATCAAGAGCATCGAGTGCGTGGAGTACCCTGAGCTCGGAATGGAGGCCATCTGGAAGATTGAAGTTGTGGATTTCCCTGCATTCATTCTCGTGGATGACAAGGGCAATGACTTCTTCAAGAAACTCGGACTTTAATATTGACTCATCTGGCCGGTGCTGCTGCAACAACAACGCTTGCTGGCGGCACCGGCTTTTCCAGGATAGATTCATTTTCGAAGAAGGAGTGTACTGGAGTACACGACTGATGAGAAAATGGATATAGACAAAAAAAGACAGAAAAGATATGGAAACTCCTTTTGTCTATAACAAGTACGTCACCGGAAAGAACTTCATCGGCCGCCGCAGCGACAGCACGGTCCTCTCGAACCTGCTGTCCGCAGGCGAGAACGTGACCATTTACGAGCCGCCGAAGAGCGGAAAGATGTCCCTGGTGGAGCAGACCCTCTTCAATATGCGCATTCAGGGAAAGCTCTTTCTGGTGGCGGAGGTCAACTTGCTGGATGTCAGGAGTTGCGAAGTGCTGCTCAGGCGCTGGGGCGATGCGGTGATACGCTGCTTTGCCACCACGCCTTCGGAGTATGCCGATATCGTGGCGACCCGTCTGGAAGGCACTCATTTCGTATTCGACAATGAAATCTATTCCCAGAAGGATGAAATCCTCTCCACGAACTGGGAAGTCGATGAGAATGACATCAGAGCCATTCTGACTCTGCCTTACAAGCTTGCGCAGGGCGGTGATTCACAGCTCTTCGTGCTTGTCGATGAGTTTCAGAACATAGAATTCTGCCCGGAAGGGGAGAAGATCTTCAAGATTCTGGAGTCGGTGTTCCGCGAAGCCCGCGATTCGGGGCTGAACCGCAGCTGCGCGATGATACTCTGCGGCTCGAGAGTGAACGCGATGAAGGAAATCTTCGAGCACCGCAAGTTCTTCTGGCGCCAGGTGGAGCACCTGCCGCTGCAGAAAGTCGATGAAAAGGAGATTATCGACCACATTATCAAGGGTTTCCTATCTAGCGGCAAGGTCATCGACAGAAACCTCCTCTTCGGCGTCTGCAAGCTGTTCGACAACAACCTCTGGTACATAAACCACTTCACCTCCATCTGCGACTCGCTCTCGAAGGGCTACATAATGGAGCCAGTGCTGCTCGATGCGCTGGATATGCTGATGTCCATCCACGAGCCGCGCTTCATCGCGACGATGGATGACCTCACGACCTTCCAGGTGAACCTTCTGCGGGCCGTGGTGGAAGGGCACACCAAGTTCAGCAGCTCCGAGGTCATTTCCCGCTACGCTCTGAATTCTTCGGCCAATGTGCGCCGCCTCAAGGACGCTCTCTGCAAGAAGGAAATCCTGACTTTCGACGACAAGGACGAGCCTCTGATAATGGACCCTCTCTTCAGGTACTGGGTGATGAAGAAATATTTCCGTATGAAAGTGGACCTCTGAGTCCACTTTTTTTTGCGCGGAACTTCGGCCTTTTGGAGAGGTTTTTGCTGCATTTTATGGCTAATTTTGCAACGTGAATCCGAAGCTGTCCGGAATGTCCCCATAATCCCGGAGCGGCCTCACAAAACGAACTTTATGAAATCACTGAAGGAACTTTACAAGATAGGGAAAGGCCCGTCCAGCAGCCATACCATGGGCCCCAACAAGGCTGCCAAGGATTTTGCGCTCCGCCATCCCGAAGCCGCGGGCTTCGAGGTCACGCTCTACGGCAGTCTGGCAGCCACAGGCAAGGGGCATCTTACCGATGTCGCCATCCGGGAAGTTCTGGAACCCATAGCCCCGGTAGCCATAGTCTGGAAGCCGGAGATTTTCCTGCCCTTCCATCCCAACGGAATGAAATTCGTGTCGCTGGACTCGGACGGGAAGTCCACTGACGAATGGACCGTTTACAGTGTCGGCGGCGGCGCGCTTTCCGAGGGCAAGGCCGATGACAAATATGACACTCCCGAGGTCTATGATATGAATACCCTGGCTGAAATCCAGAAATGGTGCGAAGACAAGGGACGCAGCTACTGGGAGTACGTGGATCTGTGCGAGGGACCTGAAATCTGGGATTATCTCCAGCAGGTGTGGGAGGCGATGAAGGCCAGCGTCGAGGCTGGATTGGACCACGAGGGGGTCCTGCCGGGGCCTCTGAATCTGCCGCGCAAGGCTCCCACCTATTATGTCAAGGCCACGGGCTACAAGAAGACGCTTCAGACGCGGGGACTCGTCTATGCCTACGCTCTCGCCGTGAGCGAGGAGAATGCCTCCGGCGGAACGATAGTCACGGCTCCTACCTGCGGCTCGAGCGGAGTGATGCCTGGCGTCCTGTACCACCTTGCCAAAGGCCACGAGTTCAAGGATATAAAGATTCTCCACGCTCTCGCTACGGGAGGTCTGATAGGGAACATCGTAAAGCATAACGCTTCCATTTCCGGAGCGGAGGTGGGATGTCAGGGCGAGGTCGGAGTCGCCTGCGCAATGGCTTCTGCAGCCACCTGCCAGCTGTTCGGAGGAAGTCCTTCTCAGATCGAATATGCCGCTGAAATGGGTCTGGAACATCATCTGGGTATGACCTGCGACCCTATCTGCGGGCTTGTTCAGATTCCGTGCATCGAGAGGAATGCGTTCGCGGCCACGAGAGCCCTGGATTCGAACCTCTACGCTTCTTTCTCCGACGGCAAGCACCGCGTGTCCTTCGACCACGTCGTGGAGGTGATGAAGCAGACAGGAAAGGATCTGCCTTCGCTGTACAAGGAAACGAGCGCCGGCGGACTGGCGAAGAATTTCAGACAATACAAGTAGCTGGCAACCATCTCTCTCTGAGAGAAAATTCTTTCAAGATTTTCTTTGAGATCAGGAAATTATTCCTATCTTTGCACCCGCTAAAGAAAAAGGGGGTGATTTAAGATGATTATAGTACCGATTAAGGAAGGCGAAAATATCGAAAGAGCTCTTAAGAAGTTCAAGAGAAAGTTCGAAAAGACTGGTGCCGTACGCGAGCTTCGCGCACGCAAGAATTTCGAGAAGCCTTCTGCAAAGAAGAGAGTGGCTATGCAGAAAGCCATCTATGTACAGCACCTTCGTCTGATGGAGGAGCAGTAATTCGAGAATCTTCGAATACAAAATATAAGAGACTGACTGTCAAGTCGGTCTCTTTTTATTTTCACACTAGCCGCGCCGCATCGGCAGACTCGAAGACAGCATTGGACGGCGAAGCCGGCCGGAAGAAAAATTGATGTCTTGAGTCTGCCGATGCGGAGCGGCCGGGGGAATTCAAGCGTGATAATAGTTGTACAGCTTGCGGCCGAGGGCCTTCCAGGACGGCATCTTCTTGAAAGTCGCGCGGACCGGCTCCACATCGTAAAGCAGGAACAGAAGCAGCACCAGACAGCCTGCCAGACAGGTCCAGCCGTAAAGAGTCTTGATTCCCGACATCATAGGGGAGAGCGGCGACATCTCTGACGCAAGACCCGTGATATGCCTCCCGGCGTAGTCTGCCACATAATATTTCAGGGACCGCGCATAAGCTGCCGACGCCATAGACTCCGCCAGACCGTTTCTGACGAAACCGCAGATAGTCAGACCTCTGAAGAAATGCGTGAACGGCAGTTTCTCTTCCAGATAAATGGTCAGGACAGAGAAGAAAACCGCATACCCGAATGTGCGCAGAGCCGTAGGAAGATAGCATTTCTCAATATTCGCGTCCGGTGAAATCACGAAATACATTATCAGGTGATAGCCCAGCAGAGTGACGAACCCGAGCGTCAGCAGACGTGTGTATTTGAGTTTCAGCACTTTGATCCAGTATATCACGAAAAGGCAGCCCGCCACGGTTCCGCCCCATTCCACAAGGGAGACTCGGCTCATAGTCATAGTCCCATACCCCTGTACGGAAGCCAGGAACACATTCTGCAGCGATTTCGATCCGGCCGACATGAATTCGCAGACCGCGAACAGGGCCAGCACAGGCACCAGACCGCTGTTGGTGAATGTCTTGGGAGAAATGAACGGATGGCGGATACGCATCATTCGGCTGATACACAGGAAGAAAGTCACGGCCCACATCACGCAGACCGTCTTGAATACATTGCTGCTGAACCAGTTGTAATACTCTCCGTAATTGAAAAGCCAGATGACTTCCAGAAGACTCAGAGACCAGAGCACGCATCCCAGCCAGTCCAGGCTGACCAGAGGCACTTTCGGAGCGATGCGGACATTGCGCGTCAGAGTAAAGACCAGCAGCGCCACCACCAGCAGTAGCCCGATCATAAACCAGTGCATCGCCTCCCAACTCCCGAAATAATAGCAGAGGTGATTCGCAATCCAGGACGACAGACTCACATCCCCCAGAATGAAGATATACAGCAGAGGAAAGAAAATCGTGAAATCCCTCCCCGGCGCCATCCAGAGCTGGATGTTCGACATACATTCGAAGGTTCCGCAGAGCCTGTAGAAACCCGCCACGAAAGAGATCGCGCACAGCAGAGGCAGACTGTGAACTTTCATGCAGAGGAAGCTGCACAGCGCGATGACTGTCGACGCGCACAGCAGCAGCTGTCTGTTTGTGAAGCGGAACTTGAAGCGGAAGAGGAAAGGGAACGGCATGCAGCAGCCCACTATTCCGCAGAGCCCCACCATCATCACGTCCTGCCGGATAAGCGACGTTGCGCCCACCATCTGATTCATCTGACCGAGGTAAATTCCACCGCTCAGCTGAAACACCATTGCGAAGAAGACGTAAATCCACGGCCGGACAGCCTTCGGAACGAATTCCCGATACATCGGCATCGAGAATTCCATATTCGGAGCAGTCATACTAATACAGTACCTCCGTCTCCACGTTCAGTCCCGCCAGCATTTCTTCGGCCGCTGACGCGTCCAATCCCTCAAGCGATATCCTCACAGGCACTCTCTGCTCCACCTTGACGAAATTGCCCGTGGCATTGTTCACAGGAGAACTCATCCAGGCTGAACCAGTCGCGGCTGAAATGGACTCCACGACTCCCGTGAAAGTCTTGCCCGGGATGGCGTCAGCCTTGATTTTCACCTTGTTGCCTACTGCGATATGCCTGAGCTGGGTCTCCCTGTAATCCGCCACGACCCAGACCCCCGCGTCATCGACTATGCGGGCCATAAGTTTTCCGGGCTGCACAAGTTCACCGATATGGATGTCCTTTCTGCCCACACGTCCGTCACAGGGAGCGGTGACCACGGTATATGAAAGATTCAGCTGCGCAAGCTCCAGAGCCGACTGTGCGGCCTGTACAGTCGCCGAACTCTGACCCAGACGTCCCACCTGCTCGGCGTGGCCGAGCACTGCGGAATTGCGCTGGCGGGTAACCTGGTCGTAACGGGCCTTCGCTGTCTTGTATCTGGTTTCTATCGCATCGAATTCCCTCTGCGTAACCGCATCCTTTGCTATCAGGGCCTTGTAGCGCTGATAATCGTTCTCGGCATTCCGCAGGTTCTCGGCAGCCTCCTCGATACCTGAATCATAGACGGTTACATTGTTCTCCACAGTCTTGAGCCCGGCGGCGTCAGTCGATTTGCCGGAGATGGCTTTCTCCAGGTCGGCATTGGCCTGGGCCAGACGCAGACTGTATTCGGAATCCTCTATGATGACGAGCGTGTCCCCCTTGTGCACGTGCGAATAGTCTTCGAAGCGGATCTCCTTGATGAAGCCCTGCACGCGGGTATTGACCGGCACGATGTGCCTGTCCACACGGGCGTCATTCGTATATTCGACCTTTCCGAAATGCACGAAATGCGTGCATACATACACTACGCCCGCAAGCAGGATGATTATCACTATAGTGTTGTAGATTCTCTTGATTATCTTTTTGTTAGCCATAATTCTTCAGTTGATTTCAGTAAACTTTCCTTCTTTTCTCCGGTGAGACCGGCCCCCTATATTGTTCCCGCAGCATATTTCAGCCTGAACAGTCTGTAGAGTATCTCCGCTTCGGCGTCGGACACTCCGGTTTCAGCATCGAGCTTCATATTGAACGCATCGATCATATCCGTCACCAGCGCCAGCTGCTCCATATACCTGTAATAGATTCTCCGGTAATTTTCGCTTGCAAGCTGAAGGCTCTTCTGCCGCGTTGCGAGCTCGTCAAAGGCCTGCAGGTAATCCGTATAGGCCTGCTTCACTTCATTGCGGAGATTCTCCTCCGCGACTCCCTCCGCCTGCGAAGCCTGTGCGGATTCCAGGCGAGAGCGTCTCAGCGATGAGCGGGATTTGTAGAGTGACGAGAAGTCGTATCTGATCCCAATTCCCACATACCAGATGTTGATGTTCTTGTTTATAGGAGGAATCTCGAAAGTTATCGGGCCGTTGAATGCCTCGTGGGCCACCAGGGTTATGCTCGGGAGCATTCCGCCCTTTACGATTTTCTCCTGGAGGGCGGCGGTATTGCTGTTTATTTCCGCTTCCTGCATCGACGGGGAAGATTCTCGTGCCGTCTGCTGCCAGACTTCCAGTCCCGCATTGTCCGAAGTCTCGCGCTTGGGAACGGACGGACAGATTACGGTGCCTTCCGGGAGGTCCAGGGCATTGCAGAGCCTGTAATTCAGAACATCTGAACTGTTCTGCAGACGGATGAGTTCCAGACGCAGAGTCTCCAGATGCAGTTCGTATCTGGTCACGTCGTCCGGCAGGGCCAGTCCCTGTTCCCGCTTGAGCTTAATCTCTTCGATCAGTTTTTCAGTGAGGGCGATATTCTCCCTGTAGAGTCTGATATTGTTTCCGGTCCTGTACAGATCCAGGTATTGGCCGGCGGCCAGAAGTCTCAGCCCCTGACGTGTGCGTTCGAGATTGACCTCAGATCTGTCTTCCTGGTATTCGGATATCCTCACGCCGGCTTTCAGCACTCCGCCGGCGTACAGCACCTGGCTCGCGTCGAGCGTGAATCCGTTTCCGAAGTGCGGGGTCTCTGCGCGGGTGAAACCTGTGAAATCTCTTTCTGTGAGAAAAGCGTTTCCGTTGTAACTGACGCTGAGCGAGGCGTTCAGGTCTGGGAGCATCGCCGCCTTCGCC
>CAVCRS010000021.1:0-92005 GCA_963604635.1 Faecalibacillus sp. | reverse complement strand
ATACGGGCGGCAGGGACTTTAATACCTGTTGAAAAACAGGGACTTAGCTAAGACTATATTGATATACAATAAATTATATTAACAAAAAGTATTCAATTTATTTGGAATACAACATAGAAGGTACCAGCATAATCTGCCGATAACACTCAGACCTGGATGGTGAAAGTGGCTTCCGGAGGCCGTCAGATGCAAATACAAAGGAAGTTCATAAAAAAGTTACAAAAAATTCACAAAAATATGAATGGTTTCAAAAGATTGTTTTCATACCTCTGCATTGTCGATTTTGAATCGATTCAAGAATAAGAACAAATGACCCCATAACCCAATCTTCAGGCTATAGAGGAACTATTATTTAGCAATCTCAGTTCCGCGGACGGAATGCGCAAACAAATCTGGTCGGCGTGTCGTCTTTCGTTGGGTTGAACTTACTGAGAATGAAGGTTTTATGGCCTCACATCACAATTTATGCTCACTCTCTGTAGCTGAAGGGCTTAAGGTTCTCGGATACAAGTCCCTATAAATTCAGCGGGACCGGTGAGCCGGATGTGACTGGCCTGGAAATTTTCATTGCGGCCATTTGCTGTGAACTCCACTGTGAGGTCGGTGATGGCCGCTTTTACTGTATATTTATGATGACCGGCTTCGGTATTCTGGCAGGGATAGCCCTGATGGTAGGCGGCTAGAGCCGCTGCGACTATACCTGTGCCGCAGGCTAGGGTTTCGGCCTCGACGCCCTTCTCGAAAGTGCGGATATGAAGGACGGTGTTTTCGTCAGCAAGTGATTCAGGCTCAACGAAATTCACATTGGTCCCGGCAGGAGCGAAGCGGGAATCGTGGCGAAGACGCCTCCCCTCTTCCGCTACTGGATAGTCCTTAAGATTGTCGACAAATTTTACCAGATGTCTGGTGCCGGTATCCAGAAAGCAGGAGCGTTCCTGCGGCCAGACGCGGATTCCGGACACGTCTTTCATACTGAGTCTGACCGTTCTGGTCAGTCCCGCATTGGCTGTGACAACAGCCTCGTGAATGCCGTCGGGCGCCTCGAAAGTTATGGGCTGGTTCTCGGGGATTATGCCGAGGTCGGCGGCGAATGCGACAATGCAGCGGCCGCCGTTGCCGCACATCATTCCGCCGGAGCCGTCGGGATTGAAAAACTCCATCTTGAATGCGTGCTCGGAGCTGCTTTCCAAAAGCATCATCCCGTCTGCCCCGAAACCGGTGTGCCGATCGCACAGGTGCTGAATATCAGCGACTTCCAATTTCGCGCCCGTGCCATCTGCGGCTGAATCGGAGGACCGCAGCGACAGCTTCCCGTCGCGGTTGTCGGCAATCAGAAAATCATTCCCCGCCCCGTGGTATTTGTAGAACGTCATCACCGCTCGCTGTCCAGATAGAGTCCGAAGCCGTTCAATACCGGGCAGGCATAGGCGCCGGTGATGTTCACTCTTATTCTGGAGGCAGTGGTTTCATCCGTCAGGACTATACGTTTGTAGCCGACGGTGGTTTCAGAGGCTATCTGAGTCCAGTTGCCGTCGGAGGTCTGAGCCTCGATGGTAAAGGAACTGATTCTCTGGCCCAGAGGGATATACTCCTGAATGAGGACTCTGTTGAAAGTCTTTTCGCCGCCCAGGTTGATGGTGAGTGAAGCCTGCGTAACTCCGTCAGGGGCCGCCCAGTAAGAGTCGTAATCGCCATTCAGAATGTTCTGAGCCTTGAATTTCCGTCCTCTGGTGACGCTTGCCTCAGCCCTGGCGCCATCGGCGAGATTTTGTGAGAAAATCCTGTCCAGAGCTCCACGGAACTCCATAAGTCTCAGGGAGTCAGCGGCATTGATTCGGCCCGTGGTGTCAGGCGGAACATTGAGAAGCAGAAGAGAGTTGCGTCCGACCGACTCATAGTAGATATTTATGAGTTCCCTGACGGACTTGACCTTGTCATTCTCGCTTTCCCTCCAGAACCAGCCCGGACGGATGGAAACGTCCGTCTCCGAAGGAATCCAGCAGGCGCCGTGGACATTTCCGACATTCAACGTGTCCGTGACGGGTGCGCCTGCTCCCGGAGTGAAGCCCTCGACATTGAGCCTGCTCCAGCTGGTTCTCCCGGCTGATCCCCGTTCATTTCCGACCCAGCGGCATCCAGGCCCCACATCGCTGAATATCACCGCATCAGGCTGCAATTTATGGACAGTGCCGTTGAAAAGCGGCCAGTCATAATCCTGTTTTTTGCCGTTCGGGCCTTCGCCGTTCGCCCCGTCGAACCACTGCTCGAACACAGGCCCGTAGCTGTCGAGGGCGCTTTCCAAAGTCTTGACAAACACGTCGTTATACTCAGGCGTTCCGTATGTCGGATCATTTCTGTCCCACGGGGAGATATATACTCCGAACTTGAGTCCGTCTTCGGCGCAGGCTTCGGACAGTTCCTTCAGCACGTCTCCCCTGCCGTTTTTCCACGGACTCTTCGTCACCGTGTGACCGCTGACCGGATTCGGCCAGAGGCAGAATCCGTCGTGATGCTTACCGGTGATAATCATTCCTTTAAAGCCCGCAGCCCGGGCAATGGCGGTCCATTGCCTGCAGTCCAATGCGGTAGGGTTGAAGATGTCTTCGGCCTCAGAGCCGAGTCCCCATTCGCGCCCCGTGAACGTGTTCGGCCCGAAGTGCGCGAACATATTCATTTCCATTTTCTGCCACTCGACCTGCTGCGGCGTCGGCACCGCCCCATAAGGCTCCGGGGGCGTCGAAGTGCCACCAGTGCAGGCTGTGCAGACTGCGAAGGTCGTGCAGACCGCGCAGACTATGCTCCTTGTTCTCATTGTCGCGGCCGCCGCTGCGGCCAATCCCAATACTGTTATCGTTCTGTGTTTCATCGTGATGTTCTGATGCAGTTCACAAAGTTAACCTTATTTCCCGAATCATCAACCTTCATCGGTCGGTCTTTCGAGCCGACCAATTCTGTTTCTCTTCCAGGTCAGAGGGTTTTCCACCATTTTTGCTGGGACCTGGATTGCCGGCAGGGCGCAGAGGACTGTCAGTGCAGGGTGCGTCTTCCAGGTCAGAGGGTTTTCCACCGTTTTTGCTGGGACCTGGATTGCCGGCAGGGCGCAGAGGACTGTCAGTGCAGGGTGCGTCTTCCAGGTCAGAGGGTTTTCCACCGTTTTTGCTGGGACCTGGATTGCCGGCAGGGCGCAGAGGACTGTCAGTGCAGGGTGCGTCTTCCAGGTCAGAGGGTTTTCCACCGTTTTTGCTGGGACCTGGATTGCCGGCAGGGCGCAGAGGACTGTCAGTGCAGGGTGCGTCTTCCAGGTCAGAGGGTTTTCCACCGTTTTTGCTGGGACCTGGATTGCCGGCAGGGCGCAGAGGACTGTCAGTGCAGGGTGCGTCTTCCAGGTCAGAGGGTTTTCCGCCGTTTTTGCTGGGACCTGGCGCGGGAATAGCATCGTTGGGAAGACTAAAGTGTCAACCGTTCTTAGTTAAGGTCACTACTTTATGCAATAATTGCATACTTATACAGCATAATGCAAAATTATTAAGATTTTTTGCAGACTTTAGAATTTTTATGCATAACTTTGCGGCAGAAATAATGAAGCGGACATTTCGACAAGTTCAATGACCGCAAACAAGGTATATAACGAACAGACAGAATGGAAATCGAAGTGATGGTGGCGCAGCCCTGCCACGTGAAATATGCTGACGATATCGTGAAAGAGATTTATGTGTCTTCACTCGAGAGGAAGACCGGTATCGCGAACAGAACTCCAGAGTATATAAAAGAAAAGATATTGGCCGGAAAGGCCGTGATAGCATTGGCCGAAGACGGCCGCTTCGCCGGATTCTCGTACATCGAGTCCTGGGGCGGCAAGAGCTTTGTCGCGAACTCGGGTCTTATCGTAGCGCACGCATTCCGCGGAATGGGAATCGCGAAACGCATTAAGGAACAGACGTTTATACTCTCGCGTCAGCTGTTTCCGCAGGCGAAGATCTTCTCGATCACGACTGGCGCAGCGGTGATGAAGATGAACTACGAGTTCGGCTTCCGCCCGGTGCCTTATTCGGAGCTCACGGATGATCCTGAGTTCTGGAAGGGGTGCGAGGGCTGCAGGCACTTCGAGATTCTCAAGGGCCACGACTACAAGATGTGCATCTGCACGGGACTGCTCTACGACCCTAACGAGCATCTGGAAATTCATCACCCGGATGAGGAAGAAGCTCAGGGATAGCGAGTTAAAAAAGTGGAGTCGGAGCGAGAAAGCGGGAAAAGAATTGTGGAGTCGGAGCTGAGGAGTGAGAAAAAAGTGGAGTCGGAGCGAAAAAGCGGGAAAAGAATTGTGGAGTCGGAACTAAGGAGTGAAGAAAAAGTGGAGTCGGAGCTCCGGAAGTGATGAGTGAGAAGCGGAAAGTGAGTACAAATCAGAAATAAAAAGCAAAACATATGAGCAAAAAGAAAGTAGTAGTCGCGTTCAGCGGCGGTCTGGATACCTCCTACACGGTGATGTATCTGGCAAAGGAGAAGGGTTACGAGGTCTATGCGGCTTGCGCGGACACGGGCGGATTCAGCCCTGAGCAGCTTAAAACCAACGAGGCGAACGCATATAAATTAGGTGCCACCAGCTACGTAACTCTCGACGTCACAAAGGAATACTACGCCAAGAGCCTGAAATATATGGTCTATGGCAACGTGCTGCGCAACGGCACCTACCCGATCAGCGTCTCCTCCGAGCGCATCTTCCAGGGCATCGCCATCGCCCGCTACGCCAAAAGCATTGGAGCACAGGCGATTGCGCACGGCTCTACCGGCGCCGGAAATGATCAGGTCCGCTTCGACATGACTTTCCTCGTTATGTGTCCGGAGATGGAGATTATCACGCTCACCCGCGACGGCAACCTCTCCCGCCAGACCGAGGTCGATTACCTCAACGCGCACGGCTTCTACGCCGACTTCACCAAGCTCAAATACTCCTACAACGTCGGCATCTGGGGTACGTCCATCTGCGGCGGCGAGATTCTCGACTCCACCCAGGGGCTCCCGGAAAGCGCTTACCTTAAGCAAATTACCAAGTCCGGCAGCGAAATCCTGAGCCTCGGCTTCGAGCAGGGCGAGCTATGCAGCGTGAACGGAAAGTGCTACGATGACAAGATCGAGGCGATCAAGGCCGTCGAGACTATCGGCGCAGCCTACGGAATCGGCCGCGATATGCACGTGGGCGACACCATCATCGGCATCAAAGGCCGCGTGGGATTCGAGGCGGCCGCGCCTATGCTCATCATCGCCGCGCACAAGTTCCTCGAGAAATTCACGCTCAGCAAATGGCAGCAGTACTGGAAGGACCAGACCGCGAACTGGTACGGAATGTTCCTGCACGAAAGCCAGTACCTTGAGCCGGTTATGCGCGACATCGAGGCGATGCTCGAGAGCAGCCAGAGGAACGTGACCGGAACCGTCACACTCGAACTCCGTCCTTACACCTTCTCCACCGTGGGCGTCGATTCCCCGAACGACCTCGTGAAGTCGAAGCTCGGCGAATACGGCGAGAACCAGAAAGGCTGGACCTCCGAGGACGCCAAAGGCTTCATCAAAGTGCTCTCCACCCCGCTGCGCGTGTACTACGGCAAGCATCCTGAGGAAGAGAATCTTTAAAGGGCCGCTGACGCGTCCAATTCAAACGTCACCTCCGGGCCCCGGAAACGGGACTCATGAGGAAGCGACATCTCCGAAGCGCCTGAAGCGGAATTCGGAGAAATTTAAGAAACAGATAGAAAATTCAAGAAATGAATAAGATTCGGGCAGGAATCATCGGCGGAGCAGGTTACACGGCGGGTGAACTCATCAGGATTCTGGTGAACCATCCGGGCGTGGAACTTGGCTTCGTACATTCGGAGAGCAGCGCAGGCAAAAAACTCTGGGAAGTGCACGAGGGACTCCTCGGCGACACCGACATCTGCTTCAGCAGCGAGTTCAATCTCAATGACATAGATGTACTTTTCCTCTGCGGAGCCCACGGCAAAAGCGGGGCTTTCTGGGAGGAGCACAACTGCCCTGAAGGACTGACGGTCATCGACCTGGCCCAGGATTTCAGGGATGAGAGCAACGGCTATGTCTACGGACTCCCCGAGTGGCAGAAAAGCAAGATAGCCGGTGCGAAGAAAATCGCCAATCCGGGCTGTTTCGCCACCGCCATCCAGCTCGGCCTGCTGCCCCTTGCGAATGTCGGACTTCTGCACGGGGATGTGAACATCACCGCCGTCACGGGCTCTACCGGAGCAGGTGTAAAGCCTTCTGAAACAACGCATTTCAGCTGGAGAAACAACAATATCTCTTCCTACAAGCAGTTCTCCCACCAGCATCTCAAAGAAATCCGCAGGAACCTCGGACTGATTCAGGCAGGAAAGGGAAATATTGTCAGCTCAGCTGAAGGCATCGGCTGCGAAACTGCCGAAGCGATGTTTAAGGGAAGCGCCCTGGACGCGAATCTGAATTTCGTGCCGATGAGGGGCGACTTCGCGAGAGGAATCTTCGCCAGCATACATCTGGAATGCCCTCTCAGCCAGGAAGATGCCTACAAACTTTATAATGAATACTACGCTGACGCCCGCTTCACTTTCGTAAGCGAAAAGCCTGTAGATCTCAAGCAGGTGGTGAACACGAACAAATGCGTGATTTCGCTCGAAGTGCACGAGGGGCACATTGTAATCAGCTCAGTGATAGACAATCTGCTCAAGGGAGCCTCCGGTCAGGCGGTGCAGAATATGAATCTTGCATTCGGATTTGACGAGGCTGAGGGCCTGCACCTTAAAGCATCGGCTTTCTAACGGTATGGCCCGAAACCGGGATTTAAGAAATGTATCGATATTAAAGAAAAGTATCGATTATAAAAAGAACCTATTGGAATCATAAGAAGCATTCGTGCTTTTTTATATAGAAAACACAACAGGATGAAGCCATTTGAAGTATATAAATTGTGGGACATCGAGCCGGTTCGCGGCCTCGACACCACTCTCTGGGACAAGGACGGAGTGGAATACACAGACCTCTACGGAGGCCACGCAGTAATCAGCATCGGGCATTGCCACCCACATTACGTAAAGATGCTGCAGGAGCAGCTCACCAGACTCGGATTCTATTCGAACGCCGTGCAGAACTCTCTGCAGAAGGAACTTGCAAGGCGCCTGGGAGCAGCCTGCGGCTATGACGATTACGCGCTATTCCTCTGCAATTCAGGGGCCGAGGCCAATGAAAACGCTCTCAAGCTGGCTTCATTCGCTACCGGCCGCGCCAAAGCTCTGGCTTTCGGGAAATCCTTCCACGGCCGAACCAGCGGCGCCGTGTCGGCTACCGACAACCCCAAAATCCGCGCTCCTTTCAACGCGACCTCGAATGTCACATTCGTTCCGCTGAATGATGCCGCGGCCGCTGAAAAGGAACTCAGCAGCAAGGAATACGCCGCCGTAATCATCGAGGGAATCCAGGGAGTGGCCGGCATCTACGAGCCTGAGGATGAATTTCTGAGGACTCTGCGCAGTCTCTGCGACAAATACGGAACCTGTCTTATTCTGGATGAAATCCAGTCAGGATACGGCCGAAGCGGCCTGTTCTTCGCACATCAGAGGTCCGGAATCCGCGCGGACATCATCACTACCGCGAAGGGTATGGCAAACGGACTGCCTATCGGAGGAGTGCTGATAAGCCCAAAGATAAAACCGAGTTACGGTATGCTCGGAACCACTTTCGGAGGAAACCATCTGGCCTGCACAGCAGCGCTCGCAGTACTCGATGTGATTGAAAATGAACATCTTGTCGAGAACGCCGCAAAGGTCGGGGAGCATTTCAGAAAGGCTTTCGAGGGCGACTCCGCCGTAAAGGAATACCGTGGAAGAGGCCTTATGATAGGTCTCGAACTCCAGCCGGGATTCGACGGAAGCGCACCTGCAGGGTCGCCGTTCTGCGGAAAGTCCCTCAGGGACCGCCTGCTCTTCGAAAAGCATTTCTTTACCGGCGCGGCCGGAGCGAGTGTGATCCGACTTCTTCCATCCCTTACGGTCAGCGAAGAAACCGCCGACAAGTTCGTGGCCGCCTGGAAGGAACTGACAGCGGCGGGAATATAGGTTACAATTGGCCGCAAGGCCGAGACGGACATTGGCCGCAAGGCCGCAAAAATCAGAAATATGAACACATTTACGAGCATAAAACAATTGGGCGACCTGCAGCAGGCGCTGCGCGAGGCGGCCCGCGTGAAGAATACGCCGTTCGCCGACAGCGAACTGGGCAAGAACAGGACTCTGCTGCTGGTCTTTTTCAACAACAGCCTGCGCACGCGTCTGAGCACTCAGAAAGCTGCGCTGAATCTGGGGATGAACGTCATCGTGCTTGACGTGAACCAGGGAGCGTGGAAGCTTGAGACGGAGCGCGGAGTGGTTATGGACGGTGACAAGAGCGAGCATCTGCTCGAAGCGATTCCGGTGATGGGCAGCTACTGCGATATGATCGGAGTACGCTCGTTCGCAGGGCTCAGCGACCGTGAGAGCGACTATAATGAAGCAATACTGAACCAGTTCATCAAATACTCCGGCAAGCCTGTCTTCAGTATGGAAGCTGCGACACGCCATCCGCTGCAGACCTTCGCGGACATCATAACCATCGAGGAGCATAAGAGAAACGCCCGTCCGAAGGTCGTGATGACCTGGGCCCCGCATCCGAAGGCTCTGCCTCAGGCGGTCCCGAATTCGTTCGCCGAGGGTATGGTTTACGGCGGGTACGACTTCGTAATCGCCAATCCTGAAGGCTATGACCTCGCCCCGGAATTCACTAAGGGAGCGACAGTTACGCACGATCAGGATGAAGCTCTCAGGGGAGCGGACTTCGTTTACGCGAAGAACTGGTCTGCCTACGAAGGGGACAATTATGGAAAGGTTCTCAGCAAGGATATGTCCTGGACGGTCACAAGCGAGAAAATGGCGCTGACAAACGACGCTTTCTTTATGCATTGTCTGCCGGTGAGAAGGAATATGATAGTCAGCGACGATGTGATCGAAAGTGCGAATTCCCTGGTGATTCCGGAGGCAGCGAATCGCGTGGTTTCAGCGCAGACGGTAATCCGCAGGATGCTTATGAGCCTGTAAATCAAATTATTCAGCGGGCTTCGAGACAGAAATAATCAGACAATATGCTGAAAGTAGTAAAGATAGGCGGAAACGTAATAGACAATGAAGAATCCCTGCAGAAATTCTGCAGGGACTTTGCGGCTCTTGAGGGACCGAAACTGCTGGTGCACGGCGGCGGAGTGATGGCGAGCAGGATACAGGAGCAGCTGGGCGTGCCGGTGAAAATGATCGAGGGGCGCAGGGTGACCGATGAAGAGACCATCAGGGTCGTGACTATGGTGTATGCCGGCTGGGCGAGCAAACACATCACAGCCTCGCTCCAGAGCTGCGGCTGCAACGCGATGGGCCTCGCAGGCTGCGACGCAAGCGTCATCAAAGCATCCCGCCGCGCCCCGAAACTGCTGTCAGACGGCTGTACCACAGTGGATTACGGCCTGGTGGGAGACGTAACAAAGGAGTCCGTGAACGTGACATTTCTGAAGACCCTTCTGGATGAAGGAATCACTCCGGTAATATGCGCGATTTCCCACGACGGAAAGGGCAATCTTCTGAATACCAATGCGGACACCATTGCATCGAGCGTCGCCAGCGCGCTCGGGGCCGAGCTCCTCTACTGCTTTGAAAAGGACGGAGTACTGCTGGACAAGGATGACCCGGAGAGCGTAGTAAAACACTTGAATCCCGATAGTTACGCCCAGCTGAAAGCCGAGGGGAAGATTGTGGGCGGAATGATTCCGAAAGTGGACAACGCCTTTTCCGCACTCAGGCAGGGAAGCGTCCGCGTGCGGATCAAGAATGCCGACGCGCTCTGCGACGGGGAAGCGGGAACCGAGATTTCGCTGTAGCGGGAAACGGGAACATATTTGAAAATAAATTTGGCAATAGTCTGAAATAATTGTTACTTTTGCAACTCGGATACAAGGGTGCACGGTAACATCTCGAAAGCACCTTTTACCATAAATGAAAGAATATACAGAACTGCTTGGAACGATGGTGCAGACTCCGTCGCTCTCTTTCGAGGAAGAGGCTGTGGCGAAGGTGGTTTGCGGGGCTCTGGAGCGCTTCGGAATGGAATTCCGGCTTCAGAGGGGCAATATCATTTCCATAAACAGACAGTTCGACCCGTCGAAACCGACACTGGCACTCGATGCACATCTGGATACGGTTCCGGCAGCGGCGGGATATACGAGAAATCCATTTGACCCGGGCGTGGATGACAGCATAATCTGGGGACTTGGAGCTAATGATGATGGCGGAAGCGTGGTTTCGATGATCGCGGCATTCCGCCATTTTTATGATATGCAGCTTCCTGTGAATCTGATGCTTGTCCTCACCCGCGAAGAGGAGCGTTCAGGTCCCGACGGAGCGAGGTGGATATATTCTGAAGAAGGGCCGTTCGTGAATGGACTCGATTCAGACGGATCAGAGGAGAGCGATTCTGAAGCAGGCAGACTCCCTATGCCCCAATGGGTTATAGTCGGAGAGCCGACCGGAATGAGAGCGGCAACCAGCGAGAGAGGACTGTTGGTATTGGACGCAAGCGCACACGGAGTGAGCGCGCACGCGGCCACGGGAGAAGGAGTGAACGCGCTCTACATCGCTCTCGAAGACATCGAAAAGCTGCGCGCACACAAATTCACCCGCGTGTCCCCGACGATGGGGCAGGTGCGGCTGAACGTGACGCAGATCCACTCCGGCAGCGCGCACAATGTGATTCCGGACCTCTGCACTTTCGTCGTGGACATCCGCCCGACCGAGATGTACAGCTGCGCTGAAATTCTCGAAGAACTGCAGGCGTTGTGCACCAGCGAGTTGCACGCGCGCAACCTCACGAACCGCTCCAGCGCGACGCGCCCCGACTCCCCTCTTCTGAAAGCCGCGCAGGCCACGGGCCGCGAGACTTTCTCCTCCCCTACCACATCCGACTGGATGCGCATCGGCGTGGACGCGATAAAGATGGGCCCCGGCGATTCGAAGCGTTCGCACAAGGCGGACGAATACCTGAAGGTGAGCGAACTGGAAGAGGCTATCGAAGTGTATATCAAGTATATAAACGCTTTCTGCGGGATAGTGGGCGCCGGTAAAGGCGTGCAGGATGACTGCAGGGAAATGAAACAATAGACATTATGGCAACTCTGTGGAATAAAGGAACTGAGGCTGAGGCGATTGTCGATCAGTTCACCGTGGGCGAAGACCGGGTCCTGGACCTGAAGCTCGCCGCGAGCGACGTGGAAGGGTCGCGCGCTCACATCAAGATGCTGTGCAGCGTGGGTCTGCTCGCAAAAGATGAGTACGAGACTCTCGACGCGGCGCTCGAGCGCATAGCTAAGACCGTGAAAGAAGGCCAGTTCCGTCTCGAGGACGACGTGGAGGACATCCACTCTCAGGTCGAGCTGATGCTCACGCGCGAACTCGGCGATCTGGGCAAGAAGATTCACTCCGGGCGTTCGCGCAACGACCAAGTTCTCGTGGACCTGAAACTGTTCCTGCGCGATGAGGTCAGGCAGATTCGCGAAGAGATGCTCACACTGTTCCGCACGCTCCAGACCCTGAGCGAGAAGCATAAGGAAGTGCTTCTGCCAGGTTACACTCACGCGCAGATTGCGATGCCGTCGTCCTTCGGCCTGTGGTTCGGCGCTTATGCTGAGGCACTTGTGGATGATATGCAGATGCTGCACGCAGCATATAAGGTCGTGAACCGCAACCCGCTCGGATCGGGCGCGGGCTACGGCGGTTCGTTCCCGCTCGACCGCGACCAGACCACAGCCACGCTCGGCTTTGACTCCCCTGTCATAAACAGCGTCGCAGCGCAGATGGGCCGCGGCAAGACCGAGAAGTGCGTCGCTTCCGCAATAGGCAGCATCGCGCTGACACTGAACAAGTTCGCAGCCGACTGCTGTATGTATATGTGTCCTAACCTCGGCTTCATCCATTTCCCGGACAGTCTCACGACCGGCTCCAGCATAATGCCGCACAAGAAAAATCCTGACGTATGGGAGGTTATGCGCGGCAAGTGCAACCAGATAATGTCGTGCGAGAGCGAAGTGTCAATGATCTGCGGCAATATGCCACACGGCTATCATCGTGACTTCCAGCTCCTTAAGGAAGTCCTGTTCCCGAATCTCGAGCGTATGCACAAGTGCCTTCAGATGGCGGACCATATGCTTCAGCATATCGAAATAAACACGGAAATCCTCGACAATCCGCTGTATTCTACGATGTTCACAGTCGAGGACGTAAACCGCCGCACGCTCGCCGGCACCCCGTTCCGCGAGGCGTACAGGCAGGTCGGCATCGAGGTCAACGAGGGCCGCTGGCACTATGACGCGAAAGGTCTGAAAGCTTCGGACCTGCATCACACGCACATCGGCAGCGTGGGAAATCTATGCAACGACCGCATCGCATCACTTATGGAGGAAGCATCAAAATGGTAGAAATGAATAATTTACAAGGGCCGGCACAGCCGTCCAATCTTAACGCGGACCCGCAGTCCCAGGAGTGCGGAGCTCCCCGCAAACGCGCAAAGCTCATTCTGAGCAACGGAACGGTAATGGACGGCTGGAGCTTCGGCAGCGCACGCGTCCGCAGCGGCGAGGTGGTTTTTTCCACGGCTATGGTGGGATATCCGGAGAGTCTGACGGACCCTTCGTACGAGGGGCAGATTCTCTGCGTAACCTACCCTCTGATAGGTAATTACGGCGTTCCGGAATACAGCCGTGACGCCAACGGGCTTTGCGAGAGTTTCGAGTCGGAGAAAATTCACGTAAGAGGACTCGTAATCTCCCAGTACAGTGAGACTTACAGCCACTGGGACGCCGTAAGGAGCCTTAGCGACTGGCTCGAAAGCGAGGGGGTCCCGGGAATCTACGGAATAGACACCCGAGAACTCACGAAAATCATCCGCGAGGAAGGCGTGATGTCAGGAAAGATAGTTCCGCAGGGGTGCGATGAAAATGAAGTGGAGTTCTACAATTCTGACAATGAGAACCTTGTGGCAAAGGCAAGCTGCAAGGAAGTTATACACTACGGCACTACCGGAAAGAGGGTCGTTCTCGTAGACTGCGGAGTGAAGCACCGGATCCTGCGCTGCCTGCTCGCACGCGGCGTGCAGGTCACCAGAGTCCCGTGGGACTACGATTTCAGCAAACTGGACTATGACGGCCTGATGATTTCAAACGGTCCGGGCAACCCGGCCCAATGTACTGAGGCAGTGGAACATATACGCGCAGCGTATGATGGCGACAAGCCGATTTTCGGAATTTGTATGGGCAATCAGCTTATGGCATTGGCCGCAGGTGCGGCCACGTATAAACTGAAGTACGGGCACCGCAGCCACAACCAGCCGGTGCGCCTGACCGGTACTGACCGCTGCTTCATAAGCTCTCAGAATCACGGCTTTGCGGTAGATGTGAGGAGCCTTCGCGAGGACTGGGAGCCGCTCTTCGTGAACCTGAACGACGGCACGAACGAGGGCATCCGCCACCGCAGCAAACCGTTCTTCTCGGCGCAGTTCCACCCGGAGGCCTCGAGCGGCCCGGTGGATACGGAGTTTTTGTTTGACGAATTCATCTCGAAATTATGATAGAAAAAGTACTTGTGCTCGGTTCGGGCGCTCTTAAAATCGGCGAGGCCGGAGAATTCGATTACAGTGGATCCCAGGCACTTAAGGCACTCCGCGAGGAGGGTGTGAAAACCGTTCTTCTGAATCCGAACATCGCTACGGTGCAGACATCCGAGGGTGTGGCGGACAAGGTGTATTTCCTTCCGGTTACGCCGTATTTCGTGGAGAAAGTGATTCAGAAAGAGCATCCGCAGGGCATTCTGCTCTCGTTCGGAGGTCAGACGGCCCTGAACTGCGGAGTGGAACTCTACCGCAGCGGAATTCTGGAAAAGTATGGAATCCAGGTACTTGGCACTCCGGTCCAGACGATTATGGACACGGAGGACCGCGAACTTTTCGTGGAGAGGCTTGACGAAATCAATGTCAAGACCATTCGCTCGCACGCTGTCGAGACCATCGAGGATGCGCGGCGGGCGGCGGCCGAAATAGGCTACCCGGTCATCATCCGCGCAGCGTACGCGCTCGGAGGACTGGGAAGCGGCTTCTGCGACAACGAAGAGGAATTGGACGCCGTGGCGTCCAAAGCATTGGCGTTCTCGCCGCAGCTGCTTATCGAGAAGTCGCTCAGAGGCTGGAAAGAGATTGAGTATGAAGTGGTTCGCGACCGTTATGACAACTGCATCACGGTCTGCAATATGGAGAATTTCGACCCGCTCGGCATCCATACGGGCGAAAGCATCGTCGTGGCGCCGTCGCAGACGCTCTCGAACGAGGAGTACCACTACCTGCGCCGTCTGGCGATAAAGATCGTGCGGCACCTCGGAATTGTCGGCGAGTGCAATGTCCAATATGCGTTCTCCCCTGACGGTGAGGACTATAGGGTCATCGAAGTGAACGCTCGACTCTCGCGCTCCTCGGCTCTCGCTTCGAAGGCGACGGGCTATCCGCTGGCGTTCATCGCCGCGAAGCTCGGACTCGGCTACGGTCTGCACGAGCTGAAAAACAGCGTGACCAAAACCACTCCGGCATTCTTCGAACCGGCACTGGACTATGTCGTGTGCAAGATTCCGCGCTGGGACCTCGCGAAATTCAAGGGCGTGTCGCGCGAAATCGGCTCGAGTATGAAGAGCGTCGGCGAGGTGATGGCGATCGGCCGCAACTTCGAGGAAGCTCTGCAGAAAGGTCTGCGAATGATCGGGCAGGGCGCGAACGGTTTCGTCTGCAACAAGCCGTACAAGACCGAGGACCTCGACTGGGCGCTCACGCACCCGACCGATACGCGCATCTTCGCGATCGCCGCGGCCTTTGAAAGCGGCTACAGCGTCGACCGCATCCATCAGCTCACGCACATCGACAAGTGGTTCCTCGACCGTCTGCAGCACATCGAGAATGTCTATCGCACGCTCGAAAGTTTCTGTCCGTCAAGCACTAGTCCGGACTCCGTCCAATGTTCCTGCGCGGACTCCGTCCAATCCGGGACTTTTTCAACACGGGCTGCCGGGAACGGACTCGCCGCTCTGCGCTCCCTTCCTTATGATCTGCTTCGCGAAGCCAAATGTCTGGGATTCTCGGACATTCAGATTGCGCGCGTGTTCGGGGTAAGCGAGGCGAAAGTGCGCTCCCACCGTATATCATTGGGGCTCAGGCCTTTCGTAAAGCAGATTGATACCCTCGCGGCGGAATTCCCGTCGGATACGAATTACCTTTATCTGACCTACAACGGCTGCGCGGATGATGTCTCTTTCGGTGGATCTTCGGAAGATGCGCCAGTAATCGTGCTTGGATCAGGAGCTTACAGAATCGGAAGCAGCGTGGAGTTCGACTGGTGCGGCGTGAATACCCTCCAGGCCCTGCGCAAGATGGGACGCAAGGCCATTATGATAAACTATAATCCTGAGACCGTTTCGACTGATTACGACAGCTGCGACCGCCTCTATTTCGATGAACTCAGCTTCGAGACCGTAATGGATATCTGCGGAATGGAGAAGCCGCTTGGCGTAGTGGTAAGTGTAGGCGGACAGATTCCGAACAACCTTGCCCTTCCTCTGTCCCGCTCCGGCGTAAGGATTCTGGGAACTTCTGCGGAGGATATCGACCGCGCGGAGGACAGAAACAAGTTCTCTTCCATCGTGGATGCGCTGGGTATCGACCAGCCTAAATGGCGTGAGCTTACAACTCTTTCTGACATAGACAGTTTCGTGGATGAAGTGGGATTCCCTGTACTGGTGCGTCCGTCCTATGTGCTTTCGGGCGCTGCGATGAACGTATGCTACAGCCACGAGGATCTTCACCGCTTCCTGGAGCTTGCTGTGGAAGTTTCTTCGGAGCATCCGGTGGTGATTTCCGCCTTTATGAAGAGGTGCAAGGAGCTTGAGTTTGACGCTGTTGCTGATAACGGCAAGGTGGTGGCCGCTGCGCTTTCTGAGCATATCGAGTATGCGGGCGTGCATTCTGGTGACGCCACTGTGCAGTTCCCTGCCCGCAAGGTTCTTTCTGTCACAAGGGAGAGGATCATAGCGGCGGCCGAGGCTATCGCGGCTGAACTGCATATCACGGGTCCTTTCAATATCCAGTTCCTGGCGACGAAGGATTATGTGAAAGTCATCGAGTGTAACCTGAGGGCATCGAGAAGTTTCCCGTTCGTTTCGAAGGTAATGAAAGTCAATCTGATAGAGCTCGCTACGCATTGTATGCTCGGGGAGCATCCGGAGGTCGTGGGGATGAGGGAGCCAACGTATACGGGCGTGAAGTGTTCGCAGTTCTCTTTCGCGAGACTCAGTCAGGCTGATCCGGTTCTGGGTGTGGATATGTCTTCTACCGGTGAAGTGGGCTGCATAGGTGAGGATCTGGATGATGCTCTGCTGAAGGCTATGCTTTCGGTGGGTCACAGGATTCCGCGAAAGGGTGTGCTGATTTCTTCGGGAGATGCCGGACAGAAGTCGGATATGCTTCAGGCCTGCAAACTTCTCGCTGAGTCGGGGCTTAAGATTTACGCCACGAAGGGAACCTGCAAGTTCCTGACTGAAAACGGAATTCATTGCCTTAGGGCACTCTGGCCGAGTGAGGTTGCGGAGCTTTCCGAGGCGAAGTCTTCCGAGGTGACGGCAGCTCCGGCGGCTCTGGATCTGATTCAGAATCACGCCGTGGATCTGGTTATCACGATTCCTAAGAACTTCAGCCACAGGGAGCTCACGAACGGCTATTATGTGCGTCGCGCTGCGATCGACTTCAATGTTCCACTGATTACTAACTCCCGCCTCGCCACCGCTTACATAATCGCCTTCCACCGCCGTCCGCAGGAGAAAATAACTATATAGCATTGGCGTGCGGCAGGCTGCTGCTTGGCAGAAGAGCTTCCGCGCTTCGCGCTCCATCCCGTCAGCCGCTATGCGGCTGCCACCCACTCACTAGCCGTGGGCGGCTAGGCTCTCTGCCAAGCACAGCCTGACCGCCCGCAGGAGAAAATCACGATTTGATTTCCGTATTGGCCGCTACTCATCGGCAAGCTCAGAAACAGCAATCTTTTTCCTCGGCCGCTTCGCGTCCAATGCTGTCTCTGAGTTTGCCGATGCATCCGCGGCGTACGCGGTCATTGAGATTATTTGCGGCCGCCGGGCCTAACAGATTTTGTCCGTAAAAACGGCCTGTTTTACGGACAAACATCACATTCTGGGCACTTTGTCCGGAAAAACATAGGTTTTTACGGACAAACTTAAAGGACAATGCGGTCTGGGGGATACGTCCCCCAGTAAGTAAAAAAAACAGGCGCGCCTCACGGCGAGACCCAGGGGGCCTGGGGGATACGGCCCCCAGTAAGTAAAAAAAACAGGCGCGCCTCACGGCGAGCCTGTTTCCCTTAACACTAAATAACTTTTACTATACATGAAACGTCACAAGTTTTGCCTTGTGATTTCTTTTTCTCATATCATTTTGCAGAATCAGTGGAACTCTTCATTTCGACGGATTCGCGGGGAATGCGATTAATTATTAATACGTGTTACTTCTCCGACAAATATAGTGAAAGTTTTTTTACTTTTGCAATATGGTAGATAAAAAGAACGATAATTCCCAGGTTCTGGATGTAGCCTCCCTCGCAGGGCACATTCTGCTTGAGAACGGAGCCGAAATCTCACGTGTGGAAGAAACGATGCAGCGCATCGCTTCGCATTTCGGGGTGGATTCCGGCCATTTCTTCGTTATCAGCAACGGCATCTTCACCACCGGGTCTCTCGGCCGATATGCGAATGTGGAATTCATCCCCATACGCGGCATCCAGCTGTCCAAGATAGTGGAAGTCAACAATCTGAGCTACGACATTGCAGCGGACCGCTGCAGCCTCGAAGAGGCCGGGGAGAGATTGGTCGCGATACGCGACCGCAAGGGCAAGGCCGCGTGGGAGCAGATTGTCGGCTCGGCGTTCGGCGCTGCCGGCTTCGCTGCTGTGTTCGGAGGTTCGCTGACGGACTGCGCCGCGGCTTTCTGCGTGGGCGCGCTGCTGTATGTTTTCGCTCTTTTCGTAAGTTCGCGCCACCTCTCGAAGATTGTGGCAGGAATCTGCAACGCGCTCATAGCCACAGCATTGTGTCTCGTTCTTTATAGACTCGGCTTCGGAGAAAGCCTTGCGAATATGATTATCGGAGCGGTGATGCCGCTGATTCCGGGAGTGCCTTTCGTGAACGGAGTGCGGGACCTCGCGAATTCGGATTACATTTCGGGCCTCACGCGTCTGACAGACGCGATGCTGGGTTTCATCTGCATCGCCTTGGGCGTGAGCATCAGTTTCCTGCTGGACGGCTGGGCCTTCGGAGGACTGATAACCCTGGAGGGAATGACGACCAGTTCCCAGACCTCCGGGCTTCTGACTCAGATGGTTGCGGCCTTCATAGGCACGGCGGCTTTCGCCGACCTTTTCGGAGCGCCGAGGCACGAATATGTCCGCACGGGCCTAATCGGAGCGATAGGCTGGGGAATCTATCTCGCGCTGATACGTTACTGCTCGGCGGGCATCGCTGTTTCGATAGTGCTCTCGACCATAGTGATTTGTATTCTGTCGCGCTTCACGGCAGTGCGCGCAAAATGCCCGAGCACGGTCTATGTGCTCTGCGGGATCTTCCCGCTGGTACCGGGAGCCGGCATCTTCTGGTTCACTTACTATCTGGTTTCCAGCCAGTTCCTGCTGTCGTTCCACACGGGTTTCTCCGCGATGAAAGCCGCGCTCGCAATCGTGCTCGGCATCATCATCGCGATGGAAATCCCGCAAAGGATTTTCAGTAAATTTTCCACACGCAAATGATGAACAATATTGGGGGATCGCAAATTATGGACAATATCAGAATCGCGGTAATCGGCCTCGGCTATGTAGGTCTTCCGCTCGCACGGCTTTTCTCGACCAAATATCCCACGATCGGTTACGATATGAACGCACAGCGCGTCGAGGCTCTTATGGGAGGGCACGACGCAACGCTCGAAGTGAGCGATGACCTGCTTCGCGAAGCCATCTCGGTGCACGGCCTGCGCTGCACAAGCCGCCTCGAAGACATACGGGAGGCCAATTTCTACGTGGTGGCCGTGCCGACGCCCGTCGATGAGAACAACCGTCCTGACCTGCGTCCGCTCTGGGGCGCCAGCGAGTCGGTGGGAAAGGTCATAAGCAAAGGAGACATAGTGGTTTACGAATCCACCGTCTATCCGGGCGTGACCGAGGAAGAATGCCTGCCGGTGGTCGAAAGGGTGAGCGGACTGAAGCTGAACGCGGACTTCTTCGCCGGCTACTCCCCCGAGCGCATCAACCCGGGCGACAAGGAGCACACGGTGGAGAAAATAAAGAAAGTGACCTCCGGCTCGACCCAGGAAGTCGCTGATATAGTGGACAGTGTATACCGTTCAGTGATTGTGGCCGGCACGCACAAGGCCCCGTCCATCCGCGTCGCGGAGGCTTCGAAAATCATCGAGAACTCGCAGCGCGACGTGAACATCGCGTTTATGAACGAACTCGCGAAGATCTTCAACGCGATGGGCATCGACACGCGCGACGTGATCGAGGCGGCTTCGTCGAAATGGAATTTCATCCGGATGTCTCCGGGGCTGGTGGGCGGACACTGCATCAGCGTGGACCCTTACTACCTGATACAGAAAGCCCAGGTCTATGGCGTGCTGCCGCGCGTGATGAGCTCCGCGAGACGCCTGAATGACGGAATGGGCGACTACGTTGCGGGCCAGGCGATCCGGCTTATGAACCTCAAGGGCGTGATGGTCAAGGACTCCCGCATCCTAATACTCGGATTCACCTTCAAGGAGAACTGCCCTGACACGCGCAACACGAAAGTCATCGACATCTACCACACTCTGCTGGACTACACCTCCGACATCACCGTTCACGACCCGTGGGCGGACGCCGACCGGGTGCAGCGCGAGTGGGGCGTGCAGCTCGACACGAGACCTCTCGAAGAGTTTCTCGGGCAGTTCGATGCTGTGATTCTCGCGGTCGCACACGACCAATACCGTTCTTTCGCGGACGTCCGGCGGCTTCTCCGCCAGCCGTCCAATGGCGTGGTCTATGACGTGAAAGGCATCCTGGACCGCAGCCGGATTGACGGCAGGCTATGATTTCAGTGATGCGCGGGCTTGTTAGCGCCCTTGATGAAGAGCAAAGCGGTCAGCGGAAGCGCGATGATGGCCATCGTGGCGCTGATTGGCAGATAAATGCCGAAGCTGACATATTCCACCACGAGATAGGTAATCAGCAGCAGCCCGATGCCCATCGCGCTGGAAATCAGGTAATGGCAGCGGATATCCGTTTTCTTGCAGATGGTGCGGCTCAGGTTCGGAACTCCGAGAGAGATGAAGCCGATAGGTCCGCAGATACTTACCGCGCTGGTTACCAGAAACATAATCATCAGAAGGCTCAGGGCCTTTCCGAGGTTCGAAATCTCGATTTCACCACGAAAATGCTGCGTGAGCCTTTTGCTTGACCAGATGGCTGCGGCAAGTCCGCCCGCAAACAGGCAGAGCGAGAATATGATGTCGCCGGTGGTCACGCCTTCGAGCCTGAAATTGGCCGCGCCCCAGAGATAATACTGCTTCAGCAGGTCTCCGTTCGGTGCGTTGGTCACAACGATGGTGCCGAGCGATCCGATGAATGTTCCGAAGATGATACCGAAGGTGATGAGGTTCTGGGTGCTGATTTTAAGCGTTACGAAAAAGCAGACCAGAGTGCTGAGCAGCGTGCAGATGAAACTGCCCACCGTGAGCGAGCACCAGCCGGACATTGTGGCTGCAGCGGCCCCGAGGCAGGCGGCACTGCCCAGCCCGAGGGAATAGACATCCCCGAGCTGGTTGCGCCACAGATACTGCATCTGTATGCCGCCTACCGGCAGGGCAATGCCGGAGAGTATGACGTATAGCAGGCTGAGCATCTTCTATTTCGCGGATACGGTGATTGGGTTCAGGCCTGCGGTGTCGGAGATGGTGTCGAAGATCTTTCCGTCAGGAGTGAAGACGTACATAGTGCCGTTGTTCTTGTAGTCGGAGCAGCCCACCCATACATATTCGGATGTGGCGGCGAGGGAGTAGGCCTGAGGAAGGGTGGTCCCGTCAGTAACGAATGCGCCTTCCGCAGCGTTTGTTTTTGCATTATGCTTATATACCGTGCCCGGGAGCGGGTTCCAGTTCACATCGTACCCTCCGCACATCACGTAAAGGGTATCGTCGGCGAGGGCAATTGCCGATGGGCTTGTGTATTCTAGGTCTGTCACCTTATGGGTGGAGGCGTTGATGCACTGCACTTTGGCAGGGGTTGCACCGTAGTCGCCGAGACTGAGAACGTAGATGTTCTCGCCGTCAGCCTTCATAGTGGCCGGGTTGGTGTTCACGGTGACTGTTTGGGTTTCCTTGAATGATGTGGCGTCCACCACCGATACGGTATTGTTATATGTAGGATAGAGGTAACCGCCTGAGTTGGAGACAAATATCTTGCCGTCAACATAGGCGCAGCCCTCTGGGTTGGGACCTGCGGCAGTGGTGCGCACGGAGTAGTCGGACGGGGTGATTTCACCGAGATAGCCCTCATAATAAGTCACATAGATTTTTCCGTTGCTGCCTTTGCAGAGGTAGCGCGGGGAAAGTTTGGTGCCGTCGGTGAGGGAGGCGATAATTTCTTTCTTGATTTTCAGATCCTTGTCGGTTACAAAGATGATTTGGGAGACATTTACGGAGATATAGACGTCATCGCCGTCCACGAGGATGTCCTGGGCGGTGTCGCCGAGGCTCTTCCCGTTTACTGTCGCGAAGACATCGGCAGTGAGTGTCTTGTCTTCCGGATTGTAGACTGCAATGTTGGCGTTGTTGTAGCCGTAGGAACCGTTGTTCAGGATGTAGTAGCCTGTAGGGGTTTCGTCGATTTCAGGAGTATCCTTCCCGCTTTTGTCACAGGATACGGCGAGACTGCACATCAGGGCGCCCAGAGAGATGAGAGATAAAATTCGTTTCATTGTAATTTATTGATTTTAAAAACTTATCTTTATTTTGAGCCGGAAATTCCTTCCCGGCATCGGGTAATATCTTATCACTTCATAGTTGTCTCCTGTGAGGTTCAGGACTTCAGCTGACAGACGCAGTCTGAAATCCTGTCCGCCGCGTGCGGCATTGCCATTTTCCAGAACTCCTCCACGTCCCCCGAGGGTGAATTCCCGGCTGAGGGAAACCGAGTGGTCGAAATAGGCGGGCATCTCATTCGCAGGGATGTTCTGCTGAAGGAAATACCTCTTTCCCACTGCATTAAGGGTGTAAGAAAAGTCCAGCCAGGGGGTCTGGAGGGTCAACAGGGCGTTGCCGGAATGGCGCGGGGTGTACTGGATCTGATGCCGGTAGTTTTTTGCAGTTTTGTCGGTGATGTCGACCGCATATCTGTAGGAATAGTTGGCCCGCAGATTCAGGACCCATCCTGTACCCAGCCCCTGTGCGTACGAGGCTGTGAAATCCCCGCCGAACATCTGCACCTTTCCCAGGTTTCTCATTTTCCAGATAAACATAGTAGGTATCGCCACTATCTTGTCCCTCACAGAGTTATAATACACGTCGGCCGTCAGTGTCAGTCTTTCATTGGCCGAAGGCCCAATTGAAAGAGTTGCGCCGAGGTTGAACTGGTTGGCCTTTTCGGGAGAGAGTGAGGTGTTGCCGACGCGGGCGTAATAGAGGTCGTTGAAGGTCGGGACGCGGAAGCCGTCGCGCCACGACGCCCTGATTCTCAGGGCTTTCGATGCACTCCACGATGTGCTGAGAGACGGCGACACCCTGCTGCGGTCGGGGGTCGGGGTGCCGGTCGCGGTCCATTCGTGGGCTGCGGTATATGAAAGGCTGCCGGTGAGAGTCAGACGCGGACTGCGATATTGGCCGGAAACGGCCGCGACAGAAGTGAGGCGCGACGGGGTCTGGCTCTCCGGAATGGTGGATTCGAGGTGGTTATAGAAAATATCCTCGGCGAGTGTGAAACGAAGACGCGCGAGGGGCTTGTATTCGAAAATGGTCGACGAGGCTGCCTCGTACTGCGTATAGCGGTCATCCTCAGGGACTTGGTATAGGGCTGAGGAGTTTGTGTAGCGGTTATACGCCCGGGTCGCGCTCAGGGTCTGGCGGATTCGAGAACGGTACCCGAGATGGGTTGTGTAGATTGCGCTCAGGGACAAGTCCTTGTCCCAGAGGCGTTCCGTGGGGTTCTGGCTGTAGTAGATGACAGAACCGGGAAGTCCGCGCTCGGAAAAATAGCCGCGGGCCTTGACCTGCAGGTCGCCGAGTCCGATGCCGCCATAGAGGTTCAGCTCAGCTCCGAGGGTGTTCACGTCGCTGTTCAGCCGCTTTTCTTTTGTGCTAAGGCTCCCGTTGGTGAGGGTGAAGGGATAGACGCCGTCCGACTTCATCCAATCAGCTGATACAGAGGCACTCCAGCGTTTTCCGAATTTCCTGCTGTAGGTGAGAGACGGGTTATAGGTGCTGAACGAGCCGTAGCGCATCGAGGCCGAAACTTTATATGGCTTGCCGTCGAAAACGGGATATAAGGTATTGATGCTCAGGATTCCTGCGGAATTGAGCAGGCGGGCGCTGCGGAAAATGTCGTCTGCGGCGCTGATTTCGACCGCTACTTCGGAAACATTCTCAAGATTGAAGCGCGAGAGGTCGATCTGGCCGTTCTGTGCGTCTGAGACAGTGATCCCGTCGTAGCTTACCGCCGTGTGCTGGGCGCCGAGGTTGCGCACCGAGACTGTCTTTACGCCGCCGATGCCGCCGTAATCGCGAACGCTCACTCCCGCGAAAGAGCGCAGAACTTCGTGAAGCCCGGCCGCGCCGCTGCGCTCTATCGCCTTGTGAGTCAGGGTCTGGAGCGGCGCGGTGCCCGACGCTTCGGCGTCCCGCTGTGCGCTTACCACCGCCCGCGCCAGCGTATCCGCCTGGACGGAGTTCTCCATACGAAACACCGAGCCAGCCGAGGGCACTGTACCCACGGTGATTGGGACGCTAAGCAACAGCGTCAATATCAATGCATTCGCAAACATTAAAGGCCGTATCAAGCGGAGCTTGCCCCCGAGCTCCGGCATCACACTTGATCAGGCAGGTCTTCTGGCTATTCCAAGTTCCGAGCCTTCTCGGCCTACGGCCAATGGCAATTAGGATTTCGGAACTCTTTTCTCCCGTTCGCTCCGTCCGGCTAATCTTCCGTGACAGCTGGAACGCTCCTTATAGCTTCCAATAAGGGAGGGAAATACAGCTGCGGGCACAGCGCCGGCCTCTCACCGGCTTCCCTTTTCAGGCCTCGGACATATTCACGCCCCAAGGCACACCATAATCCGCCGCAAAATTACAGAAAAACTTCCAAACTCATATTCCAAACATAACAATTTCCTCTACCTCACATCCGTCCCGTCATCATTACCCATTTAGTGATGATGAAACATTAAACCCACCCGAGTATAAATTGAAACGATACCTGGGGTACCGCGGAACCAGGCCACCGAGCCCTTCGAGGTGCCCGCGATAGCAAAAACACATCACCCGGGCAGGTCCGGGACAGCATTGGACGCGAAGCGGCCGAGAGAAAAATTGCTGTCCGGGGCCTGCCCGGGTGATGTTTGAAAAACTACTTCGCGAGACGCTCGCGGATGGCCTTGGACTGCTCCTCGTAGCCGGGCTTGTCGAGGAGAGCGAACATATTCTTCTTGTAGGCCTCTACGCCAGGCTGGTCGAACGGATTGACTCCCAGGGTATAAGCGCTTACGCCGCAGGCAAACTCGAAGAAATAGAAGAGGCAGCCGAGGTTATACTCGTCGATCTGCTCCACCTTGACCTCCAGCTGAGGAACGTTGCCGTCGATGTGGGCGAGCTTGGTTCCGAGCTGAGCCATTGCGTTGCAGTACTCCACGTTCTTGCCGGAGAGATAGTTGAGCTGGTCGAGATTCTGCTCATCGCTTCCGATCTTGACCTCGCGGCGGCTCTTCTCCACTGTGAGAACGGTCTCGAACATCACGCGGTCACCCTGCTGGATGAACTGTCCCATAGAGTGAAGGTCAGCGGTATTGGTCACTGAAGCAGGGAAAATGCCCTTCAGGTCCTTACCCTCGGACTCACCGTAAAGCTGCTTCCACCACTCGGCGAAATACTGGAACTTAGGGTTGAACGAAACCATAATCTCCACTTTCTTGCCAAGCTCGCTATAAAGCAGATTGCGCATTGCAGCATACTGTACTGCAGGGTTCTGGGCTCCCTTGTTCAAAAGAGCCTCGCGCTCCTGCGCCGCGCCGCGAAGAATCGCGCGTACATCGAAACCTGCAAGCAGGATTGGCAGAATGCCGACAGGACAGAGAACGGAGTAGCGGCCGCCGACGTTGTCCGGGACCACGTAGCTGCGGTAGCCTTCCTGTGTCGCGAAGGTCTTGAGAGCGCCCTTCTTCGCGTCGGTGATGGCTACGATTCTCTCTGCGGCCTCGCTGCGGCCGTATTTCTCCTCGATATGCTGCTTCACGATGCGGAAAGCGACTGCAGGTTCAGTGGTAGTGCCTGATTTCGAGATGACTACGCAGGCGGCGTTGCGCTCGGAAACCAGATCCATAAGCTCGGCGATGTACTCCTCGGAGAGGTTGTTGCCGGCGAAGACGATTTCAGGATTGCCGTTCTTGCATTTGAGCTGCTTTGCGAAATTGTGCGAAAGGGCCTCAATGGCGCAGCGGGCTCCCAGATAGGAACCGCCGATGCCGATAACGACCACGAGATCCACGCCCTTAGCCTTCCAGCTGTCGCGAATCTGCTCATACTCTGCGAGTTCGCTCTCCTTCATATCCAGAGGAAGAGTCAGCCAGCCGAGAAAATCATTTCCCTTGCCGTTACCGGCGGTGAGAGTGTCGAAGGCTGCAAGCGCCTTAGCCTCGTAAGTCTTGTAGTCTGAAGACTTTACGAACGAATTACATCCGTTAAGATCGATTTTTACCATAGTTTTTATGAATTATTTACAAATCATTATATCCAGAATCACATTGTCCGTCTCGTGCATTCCGACCGAACCCACGCGGCCCAGATTGAAGATCGAGCGTTCGATGTCATCGTCGATTATACCGTCGCAGCGGCTAACGCAGTGCCCCGCCAATGCCAGCTCGCACGCCTGCACGGCGCTCGACACGCCCGAAGCCACTTTCAGCGCGCATCCGACCTTAGCCCCGTCGCAGACCATACCGGTGATGTTTCCGATCATATTCTTAATGGTCGCACAGACCTGCTCATAACTGCCGCCCTTGAGCCAGGCGATACCGCAGGCCGCGCCTGTGGAAGCCACCACACAGCCGCAGAGAGCCGAGAGAATACCCAGGTGACTCTTTATGTGAATCGCAACCAGATTGCTCATTATCAGCGCTCTGGCAAGCCTCTCGTCATCCACTTCATAGTGCAGCGCATAGGCTATCACAGGCATACTCACTGTTATACCCTGATTGCCGCTGCCGGAATTGCTCATCGCAGGCAGGGTGCATCCCGCCATACGGGCATCCGAAGCCGCAGCCGTCAGAGACATCGCATAAGGAAGGAAGCTGGAGCCGAAAACCTCTGAATCAGAAGCGATAGTACTTCCGACATTGAGGCCGTAATCCCCCCTGAGGCCCTCTCTGGCCAATGCCAGATTAAGAGTCCGGTCCTCAAGAATAAAGGCGATATCTTCGTAAGAGACGCTCTGCGCGAAATCATATATTTCCCTGACAGTCAGGCTGCAGCGATGTGATGCCGCGCCGGAATTGCAGGACGCGGAATTATCAGTCAGCACCTGAGAGTCACGCTCCAGACGCACGATGTTGTCGTGCCCGTCCTGAATCACCGCCGTCGCGCTGTGCCCCGCGCAAGTCACCGTGGCAGAGACATAAAGCACGTGATCCGTATGGGCTACGCCAAGTTTCACCCTGCTCTCGAGCGCCTTCGCCCTTGCGACAGACTCATCTGACAGGTCCCTGAGGACTTCCAGCCCGTATTCAGACTTGCCGCAGACCACGCCGAGCGCCGCCGCGATATGCAGTCCGGTCATCCCGGTGCCCGGCACGCCGACTCCCATTCCGTTCTTCAGAATGTTCCCGCTGACCGACACTCCGATGCCGAAGTCAGCGGTCAGGCGACTCTCCACCTCCAGCAGTTCGGCCGCTTTGGCAGCGGCCAATGCCACAGCGATGGGTTCGGTGCAGCCCAGGGCCGGCTTCACCTGTGAATGTATAAGTCCGATTATTTCGCGTTCACGTTCTGTCATAATCTATCTTTCTATAAGCCAAGCGATTGTATCTTTCATAAGAGCCTGCATAACCTCAGGTTCGCAGATGCTTTCCAGAGGCAGTCCCATACTGAATACGCGGTAAGTGCCCTTGTCCGCGCAGACCGCTGCGGAAACAGAGTTGCCTGTATAACGCAGAACCGTCCGGGCGTCCTTTCCTGCAGGGAGGATTCCGTCAGGATTCTCCACGCAGTAGATTTCATCGTTCAGTTTCTGATGGAAGGTGAAGCCGCCGGCAATATCGCTGAAATCGACAGGGGAATTGTGCAGAGTCTCCACGGCTCCCGTATAACAGGCGTGGTCAGCCACCCAGCGGTAGCCCAGAACCTCACTCACAAAGGCCTTTGTATCAGCCCTGTATGCACTGTCCACCTGAACGGGATAGACCTCGTCCCAGACATCAGTTCCGATATTCGCGCCGGAAATCAGGATATTTCCGCCTGCCGAAGTATATTCGCGAAGCGACTTCTGAAGGGCTTCAGGGAATACCTGGAAACGGTTCGGAACCGCTCCCCTGCCCACTTTGACGGTAACCTGCTTGCCGCAGAGAAGATCCAGTACAGGATACTCGGATGCACTCACGCCGGAAGCCGTGAAGGCGTCACGGGAAGAGGATTCCACACTGTATCCGGCTGCCATAAGGGCCTTTGCGTGAAGATATACGAAATCGAAAGTGTTGCCGGGAACGGTACGTCCAGCCCAGTCGGAATGGGATGCCCCGAAACCCGGGTTGTCGTCATCCATCCACGGCAGGCTCCTGCGGTACTGATAGACATTGCCTATGAAGTTGATTTCCCGACCGTATGCCACACCGCCGTCTGTGGCGGCATCAAATCCGGCATACTCCGGAGTATCGAACCAGGTAGGAGCGGAGACGCGGTCGAAGTTATTGACCACCAAAACATTGGAGGCTGCGCCGTCAGGCGTGCCGACGCAGAGGACCTCGGACGGAAAACTCTTGCCGCCCGCGTTGTATGCCACGATCTTGTAGCTGTACAGGTGTCCCGGAGCCGCTTCGACCTTCACGGAGCAGCCCTGCGAAGGATCGAGATAGATGCCCTGGTCGAACACGCCGTCATCCACGCGGGTGTAGAGAATGTAGCCGGTCGGGGTCGCCGTAGGCTCTTTATCATCCTCGGTCGGCTTCCAGCTCAGGGTCGCCTGCTGGCCGTCGAGTCGGGCTTCGAAGGAATTCACCGGCAGCGGCTGGACGGTATAGTCGAAAGAATAGAGGTCGCTCAGGAACTTGAGCATCGCCTTGTAGATGGCGCGGCTCACCGTGAAGCGGAAGGTCGGGTCGAGACCGTACTTCATATCCGCAAAGTTCTGATGTGAAAGGAGTTCCAGAAGCATACCCGGAACGGAAGTCGTGCGGGACTCGCTGTAGGAGCGGTCCCAGATCATCCTCTTGTTCCACTGCGGGTCGAAGTCCGAGCGCACGTCATCGCAGATCTGGTCTGAAACCAGGGTCGCCAGATGGCGGCAGGTCATTCGGCTCTCTCCGTTCGGAAGACGGTCGCTGCCGTCCGCAAGGAGCGTGTAGATGGAAAGGGTCCCGACTGTGGAGTCGTCAGGAGTGACTCCGGCATCCGTGTGGAAACCGAATGAAAGATCCACAGGGATGTTCTTGCCCGGCTCCTTCGGATTCGCCTTCGATCCGCCGGCCATCATTCCGACCCAGGCTCCGCGGGCAGCGTAATCCTGAGTGTAATCATCGTTCCACCGGCGCGTGAGGGTGCTGTCGGCGCCAGCCCACTGCATCCAGTATATTGCGCCTTCGGCGAAGGACGGCATTCCGGAAGTGGTATAGCTTTCCACCGGTTCATCCTTCAGACCGCGGGCGATCTTGCCCACGCCGCCGCCGAACTTGACCGCGTCAGCGGTCACAACGGTGTTTTTCTCGAACTTGTGGCCGGAAGGTGTGGTGTTGTCGAGCTGCACATAGCCCTCGCCGCCCTTCTCGAACTCGAAGGTCCCGAGGTAGATCCAGGTACCGCCGCCCATCTTCTGGTTCACGCAGAACTCGGTCTCGCCGCTGGCGTGGCGGACGGTGTAATGGGCTGCGGAAGTGCTGTTTTCCAGCGTCTTGTATGAAACATAGACGGCATAGGAACCAGCCTCCTCTATGGTCGGAGTCCAGCGGACTTCGCTCTTCTCGCCCTTGAGAATGCACGGGGCCTTGCGGGCCGTGCCCATAGTGAAAGGATTGTCATTCAGCACATAGGCGGCCTTCGCATCGGCGAAGCCCTCGCCCGCATTGCTCCAGACTCCGCTTTCGATGTAGCTTCCGCTGCGGCGCATCAGGCCGGTGCGTTCACCTGCAAAAGCCGGATCGTTGTCCGCGATGATTTCGTGCACCTGGGTGTCGCGCTCGCGCGGCGTCATCACATAGGCGCCGGCGTTCTCCAGCATCGGAATCAGAAACGGGAGCACATAGCTCTGCGTGTACATATCCTCCACAGTGCCGTGGCAAGGGGCTCTCTGCCACTCCCAGCGGCCGAATTTCTCTTCGAAATAGCGTCCGTGGCTCTGCCAGAGGGCGATGATGCGCCCGTCGAGACCGCGATCGAAACTGCGTTCGCCGATGCGGGTGACAAAATCTTCGCGCCCCTTGTCGGAGAAGGAATACTTGTATGAATGGGAAGTTCCGTCACTGTCCAGCGACGGGGTCACCAGAGTCTCGATGCGGCTTCCCTTCATAAAGATATCCCCGAGCTGCTCCCTGGCGTACTCCTCAGGGAAGAGGGACACGAGGGTGCTGCGCAGCCACTTCACGTCTTCGCTGCGCCAGGCGTAGTCGCCCAGATCCTGGGTGAAGTAGAAATCCAGTTTGTTCCCGCGGCGCAGGATTTTGCTGATACGCGGATTGGTGGAGACTGTAGTCCTCTCACGCAGAAGGACTTTCAGGGAATCCTGCACGGGAGCGAAATCAGCCGCGATGTTCCGGCTCTGTGCTGCAAGACTGCCGCAGAGCAGGGCCAGACTCAGAAGTGTCATTATGCGCTTAGTCATATTTTTTCACAAAAAGAATTTCGGTCAGAATGGTCAGAAGGGCTCCGACCGCTATGCCGAGCGAATCGGAGTAAAAGTCCAGAGGATCCTCGCTGCGATAGTCGGTGAGTCCCTGCCCTATCTCGGTGGCGGCACCGAGCATAAGGCCTACAATAATGATGAACAGATAGATGAGTATCCTCCGCCAGAACTTGTCGTGCCTCCAGTCGAAGGACCAGCGGGCGAAGAAAACGAACGGAAGGAACATGCAGAAATGGACTATCTTGTCTTTCGGGATGCCGAAGAAATTGAGATCGAAGTGTCTTATGTCCTCGAAATGTCCGAAACACAGCCAGATAACGGCTGCGAGATACCCCACGAAGAGAATCCGGAACATCCAGATTCTCAGCGTATGCTTCCTGCTTCTGCGTTTTGTCATAGTGCCTGCATATCGTTCAGTTTCTTGTAATAGCCGCCGAGTGCGAGGAGTTCCTCGTGGCGTCCCCTCTCCACGATACGGCCTTCATCCATCACGATGATCTCGTCCGCGCCCTTGATGGTGGAGAGGCGGTGGGCGATGGCGATGGTGGTGCGGTTAGTCATAAGGCGGTCCAGAGCCTCCTGCACGAGCCTTTCGGACTCGGTGTCCAGGGCGGCCGTAGCCTCGTCGAGGATGAGAATAGGAGGATTCTTGAGGATGGCGCGTGCGATGCTGATTCTCTGCCTCTGGCCTCCTGAAAGCTTGCATCCGCGGTCACCGATGTTGGTATCGTACCCGTCCTCCTTTTCCATTATGAAGTCGTGGGCGTTGGCAATCTTCGCCGCAGCGACCACCTGCTCCATCGTGGCGTCTTCCACGCCGAAGGCTATATTGTTGAAAATGGTGTCATTGAAAAGAATCGGATCCTGGTTCACATTGCCCATAACGGCACGCAGGTCCTTGATGCGGAGCTCGCGGATGTCACGGCCATCGATGCTGATGCTGCCCTCCGTCACATCATAGAAACGCGGAATGAGGTCCACGAGGGTGGTCTTGCCCGCTCCGGAGGCTCCCACGATAGCGACGGTGCGGCCCTTCGGAATGTCTATATCTATATCTTGCAGGACTTTACGGTCGCTCCCCGGATAGCTGAAACCCACACCGCGGAAAGTGATTCCCTTCTCGAAGCCCTCCAGGGACGCAGGCTCAGCGATTTCCCTGATGTCGGACTCGGTATCGAGGATCCTGTTTATTCTCTCCATCGAGGCCATACCCTTCGGAATGCCGTAGGCGGCCTTGGAGAGGTCCTTAATAGGATTGATGACGCTGTAGAGAATCACCATATAATAGATGAAAGTCGGAGCGTCGATAGGCGAATCGGCCTTGAGGATAAGGGTGCCGCCGAACCAGAGCACGATGGCTATCATTATGGTACCGAGGCACTCGCTGACAGGATGGGCCAGGGCCTGACGGGTGGCCACGCGGCTGTTCTTGTCCTTCATCGCAGTGGTGATGCCGTCGAAGCGGCGGCTCATCTTGCCTTCGGCGAGGAAAGCCTTGATGACACGCAGTCCGCCGAGGGTCTCCTCGACCTGGGACATAGTGTCACTCCACAGGGCCTGTGCCTGCAATGACCTCTCCTTCAGCTTTTTACCTATAATGCCCATTATCCAGAGCATAGCCGGTGCGAAGAGTATGGTGAAGAGGGTCAGTTCCCAGGAGATGAAAAGCAGGGCGGCGAAATAGCCGACTATCAGGATAGGATTCTTGATGAACATATCCATCGTGCTGGTAATCGAGACCTCGACCTCCTGCGCGTCACCGCTCATCCTGGCTATGATGTCACCTTTCTTTTCCTGCGAGAAGAAGCCCAGAGGAAGGGAGAGGATCTTGTTGTAGATGTCCATACGGATGTCTTTCACGACTCCCGTACGCATAGGGATCATCACCGCCGCCGAGCCGAAGTAGCAGGCCGTCTTGAGGGCGGTCATAAAGCAGAGCGCGGCGCAGAGCGCGAGCAGTACGCGTGCAGGCCCCCAGGCGGCTATAAGGGAAGTCACATAGTAGTAGAGGTTGTTCAGCAGTATGTCCTTCATAGCCACATCCGCGCTGTCCCAGGGGATGAAAGAGTAAACGCCGCTGTCCAGACTGAAGAGAATCTTCAGGATAGGTACGATCAGCGAGAAGGAGAACAGGTTCAGCACCACCGAGAGCACGTTCATAAGGACTGACCCCCAGAGGTACTTGCTGTAAGGCACGACGTAGCGCCGTATCATTTTTATGAATTCTTTCATCTGAATCTTTCGGATTTCGTTTAAAATAAGCTACTCGTCAAGCGTGAAAAGCTGCGAAGGCGTGCGCCGCGGCAGAGCCCGCAGAGTCACCGTCCGGCCCTCCGAACCCGCGAGAAGCCAGGAGTTCTTGCTGACAGGGCGCAGGCCCAGCCGTTCAAGCCCACCGACTGCAGCGTGATAGGCTTTGTCAGGAGTATTGTTGTTCTCGCTCAGATGGCACAGGAAGATGTGCCTGAGCTGAGGGTGATAGAATTTCTGAATCGCTGCGGCGCACTCGTCATTGCTCAGGTGGCCGCTACCCTGGCAGATGCGCATCTTCAGCTCGTGCGTGTAAGGCCCGCCGATGAGCATATCCACATCGTAGTTCGACTCGATCACCACCGTATCAGCCTGCGAGGCGTACTGCAGAGCCTCGTCGGTCATCCGACCAATGTCGGTCATTATCACCAGGCGGTACCCGCCAATGCGGAGGGCGTATCCCACGGTCTGCGTGGCGTCGTGTGGCACTACGAAGCATCTTGCGTAAATGCGGTCCGGAACTATGACATTCCATTCATCCTGGGACAGTTCCCTTCTGCAGGAGGCTATATGGTCCTTCGTGAAAGTGTGCGATGCGAGGGCGCGATGCAGGACCGGCGTGGCATAGACCGGCTTTGCGAGGCTCTTGCAGTATGAGCCCAGATGTCTGATATGGTCCAGATGGTCGTGGGTCACCAGTATGGAGGAGAATGAATTGTAGCCGTAACCGTGGTCCGAGAGGATTTTCTTGAGTCTTCTGAGGCTGACGCCCGCGTCGATGAGGATGCCGGCGGGGTCTCTGTCCGGTTCTTCCAATGAGATGAAGTAGCAGTTGCCGCAGCTGCCGCTGGAAAGACTGATGAACTTTATCATTGCTCTTCGTTTTCACAATATCTGGCGATGACACTATAGGCATCGGAGACTCCCAGCTCGCCTGCACGGGAGAGATCGATACAGCCTTTCTCCTTGTCTTTCAGATAGATGAGTACCAGTCCGCGGTTATAGTAGGCGTCACCCATAGCCGGATAGCTTTCGATGGCGCGGCCGTAGCTTTCGATGGAGAGCAGAAGCTGCGAGGAGAGGCAGTAGAGGTTTCCGAGGTTGAAGTGCAGATAAGGCAGGTCCGGCACCGTCTGGAGCGCGGCCTGCATATCGGCAATGGCCTCGGAGTAGTCGTAGTTCTGGTCTATACGGTCGCTCACGCGGGCGCGGGTCGTCCCCTGGTCGTCCATCGTGAGGGTCTGGACATTGTTCTGTATGGTGGCGATGAAATCTATCATCTCCGCCCTCAGGGCTCCCCTGTTCATCAGGTAGAAGGCCTTGTAGAATTCCGAATATCTGTCTTTCGCCACATCCTCCGGAGCCTGTTCCACGGCCTCGTCATACTCCTCGAGGGCTGTGGAATAGAGTTTCTTCTGCACGTCATTCATCGCCTTTATGAAGCTGACCCTGGACGGCGGTATGTTCACCCTGCCTGCGGAGGTGCTGCTGTCCCCGTACAGGACGCTCTCGATACGGCCGGAATAGGTTACAAGCGAAAGGGTGTCAGAGTTGGAGATGACCGTGCGGACAGGGGAAGAGTTCAGGAAGCGGCGCAGAAGGGTGTTCTCGTAGCTGTTGCTGAGGGCGTAGCCCGTGTCATCCGATGACGCGACCATACTGAACTTGTACAGAGGCTTCAGGCGGATATCGATGTCGCGGTGCTGAAGGAGTTCGTTGTCGAAGTCCTTTTTGGCGAAATCGGCGTCGAGAGCCAGCAGGGAGCTGTATTTTTTCGTGGTATCGGCAAACGAGCCTTCCGCCGCGGCGTTCGCAGTCTCATATTCGCGGATTTTCTGGCGGGCGGTGTCGTAGTCCTTTTTCGACGAGGCGTTCATACCGAGCATACTCTTCACATAGGAGCGGTTCATATAGGCCTTGGCGAAGTCGGGATAAAGCTCGATGGCCTTGTCATAGTCCGCGAGGGCATCCCTCCACCGGCTCATCTGGATGAAGTAGGAGGCCCGGTTGAAATATGCGAGGACATTCTTCGGATTTATGTTTATCACCCTGTCCATATCCTCAAGGGCATTCTCGAAGTCCCCCACCTGTGCGAGGATGAGGCTTCGGTTGTAGAGGGTGAGGGCATTCCCCGGCTCGTCGGCGAGCACGCGGTTCAGGTCCTTCATCGCCGCGTTGTAATCCTTCGTGTCATAGTAGAGAAGAGCGCGGTTGAAATAGGCGAAAGTATTTGTGCTGTCTATGGCTATGGCCCTGTTCAGGTCACGGATGGCGTCATCGGTGCGGTTCTGCTGCGCATAGATGCGTCCGCGGCGGATATAGCCCTCAGGGTCGTAGGAGTCCAGCTTTATGGCCTTGTCATAATCCTTCATAGCCTTGAGGGTGTCCCCGAGGAAGAGCTGCGAGGCTCCCCTGTTAAGGTAGGCGGCAGGGTCGCGGGGATTTTTCTTTATGTAGCGGTCGAAATCGACTATGGCCTTGTCGAACTGCTGGGAAAGGAAGTACGCCACACCGCGGCTGAAGTATATGCCGTCGAATCCCGGACGCAGCTCGATGGCCCGGTCGAAGTCCCTGAAAGCCTCATCGTAGCGGCCCAGACGGCTGTAGCTGATGCCGCGGTAGTGATAGCCGTTCGTGAACACCGGATTCAGGCGGACCGAGCGGTCGAAGTCCTTTTCGGCTCCGCGGATGTCCCCGAGGTTGTATTTGGCGATGCCGCGGAAGAAGAAGTTCCAGTAGTCGGTGGTATCCAGGCGCGCCAGGACATTGAAATTCTCAATGGCCTGGGCATATTTGCCGTCAGCGAGGCTGGTTCTGCCCCTCAGAAAGAAAACATCCCTGTCATACTGGGCGAACACAAGGCTGCCAGCATTCAGAAACAGTATCAAGAACAATAATAGTCGGCGCATCGCTGATTTATGCGGAGGAAGCGGGGTCCCTCCTTTTCGTTATATCGCCAAATATTCCTATATTTGACGGCAATTTGCAAATATAGCAAGAATCGGGCAAAGTTCCGATTAATGCCTCCAAACATTTTTTGTGCCGATACAGTGAGAGCATACAGATTTTTACTGACAATCAGTCTCTGGACAGGGGTGATATTGGCCGCAAGCGGAAACGCTGCGGCCCAGAACAGCCGCAACGCATTCAGCGAGAGTGCCTTGCGCTCGAAGGTGGAATTTCTCAGCGATTCGCTCTGCGCGGGACGCAGAAGCGGCACCCCCGGAGGAAGCGAAGCGGCTTTCTGGCTCTCGCTGCAGTTTTCGAGGCTGAACCTCACGCCGCTCGGGCATTTCGCGCACAGTTTCGCATTGCCGCAGAATGCAGGGCACAACATCATCGGCAGCATTCCCGGGCGGAAAGGCGGGAAATACGTCATCATAATGGCGCATTATGACAATCTGGGCACGCTCGAAGGCACGCTCTACCCTGGCGCGGACAGCAACGCTTCGGGCGTGGCGGCACTGCTCTCGCTCGCGCAGGCGTTCTCGCATTCCTGCAAGGCCTCCGGCCAATGCGACCCCACACTCATCTTCGCCGCCCTGGACGGCCGTCAGGCCAATATGGCCGGGGCTTACGCGCTCTGCCGCGAACTTCTGGAATCGAAACTCAAGGATCCGCGTACCGGCTTCATAATCAACAAGGAAGATATCCTGCAGGTCGTGAACCTGGACATTGTCGGGAGCACCCTGGCACCATTGGACGCGAAGCGGCCTGACTATCTCATAATGCTCGGAGGCGAGCAGTATCAGAAGGACCTGCTCTCTTTCATCAACCGCTCGCAGGGCATCGGGCTCGACCTGGGCTTCGACTACTACGGCAGCCGCGACTTCACCGAGATGTTCTACCGGAGGATCTGCGACCAGCGGCCGTTTCTGGAGAAAGGCATTCCGTCCGTGCTCTTCACTTCGGGCATAACGCTGCGCACGAACCGTACGGACGATGTGGCTTCCTCGCTGGATTACAGCGTGTTGCGCAGGAGAGTGGAACTGATTTACCATTGGATTTCAATGCTTAGATAATTATGGCGAAGAAAGGAAAAATACTCGTCGTGGACGACAATGCCGGAATCAGGGCGGCGCTGAAGATTCTGCTGCCGGTGCATTTCGCTGAGGTTCAGATAATTCCCTCGCCCAAGACACTGCGTCAGGCTCTGCAGGACTTCGCCCCGGAGGTGGTACTCCTGGATATGAACTTCGATGCCGAGGTGAACAGCGGGAACGAGGGACTGTACTATCTGGACGAAATCAAACGCGAGTCGCCTGACACGGAGGTGGTGCTTTTCACGGCATACGCGGACATTCCGCTCGCGGTCGAAGGTATGCGCCGGGGGGCTTACGACTTCATTTCCAAGCCGTGGGACAACGAGAATCTGCTTTCCATCCTGGATGCGGCTGCCGAGAAGTCACGTCGCGGGCGCGGCATCGCAGAACGCAAGCCGGAGACTTCCGCCCGCGTCATCTGGGGCAGCAGTCCGCAGATGGCAGCCGTGCGCAAGAGCGTGGAGAGAATCGCGGGGACGGACGCCAACGTGCTGATTACCGGCGAGAACGGTACCGGCAAGGACGTGCTCGCGCGGGAGATTCACCGCCTGTCGCTGCGAAGCGGAGCTCCCCTGGTGAACGTGGACCTAGGCTCCATCACCGAGACGCTCTTCGAGAGCGAGCTCTTCGGACACGTCAAGGGGGCGTTCACCGATGCGCACACGGACCGCACCGGCCTGTTCGAGCAGGCCAATGGAGGAACGATTTTTCTGGACGAGATAGGCAATACGCCGCTGCATCTGCAGGCCAAACTGCTCAGAGTGCTGCAGAACAGGACCATTACCCGCGTGGGAGAATCCGTGGCGCGGCCTGTCGACATACGCCTCATCTGCGCGACGAATATGGATCTGGCGAAGATGGTGCGCGAGGGGACGTTCCGCGAGGATCTGTATTACCGCATCAATACCGTGCATCTGCAGATTCCGCCGCTGCGCGAAAGACGGGAGGACATCGGGGAGTTCGCGCAGTATTTCCTGAAAATGTATGCCTCGAAGTACCGCAGGAGCGTGCGCGCCATTTCGGATGAAGCGCTTAAGGAGCTGGAAATCAGGCATTGGAGCGGAAACGTAAGGGAACTTCAGAATTGCATCGAGAAGGCAGTGATTCTGTCCGACGGGGAGCTTCTGACCGCGGAGGACCTGAACCTGCCGCCGCTTTCAGCGGAGAATGCCGCGGAGCAGGACTCCCGGGAGTCTTCCACGCTTATGGACGTGGAGGAGAAGACCATAAGGGAGGCCATAGAGAAATTCGACGGAAATATGTCGCTGGTGGCCAAGAATCTGGGCATCAGCAGGCCTACGCTGTACAACAAACTGAAGAAGTACAATATCTAGAGAGTATGGTGACGGGGATCTGGATTGCCATCGGGCTCGCCGCCGCGCTTGTACTCGGCTTCGCCCTGGGTGCCGTCTTCAGCATAATGAAGACCGGCAGAAGGGTGAACTATATGATCGATCTGCTGGAGGACGGGGAAACGACCGTGCGCTTCCGCGAAAAAGGCATCTATCACCGGTTCAACACCTCGCTGAACCGCCTGAAGGGCTTCTTTACGCGCGAGCAGGATGAACTCCGGGAGAGGGAGAGGTATTATTCGAAGATGCTGGACCACATCCAGACGGGCGTGGTGGTGCTGGAGGGCGAGAATGTGATCTACCGCAACAGCCGCGCGCTTGTGCTGCTCGGCCTGTCGAATTTCAATTCGCTCAGGCAGCTGTCGAACATCGACCCGGCCCTCGCGGGAGCTTTCGCCTCCGTTCAGGAGGGGCGCAACGAAGTGTCCGATATCTTCAGCGAAAGCGGGAAGGTCACGGTCAGGCTCTATGCCTCGCACGCTTTCATCCGCGGCAAAGAAGTGAAAATCATCACGTTCGATGATATCAGCCGGGATCTTCAGGAGAATCAGGAAGAGTCCTGGTCGCGCCTGATCCGAGTGCTCACGCACGAGATTATGAATACGGTCACGCCTATCTCGACCCTGAGCCAGGCTCTGGTCAAGGACTTCGACAGGGCGGACGAGCTGGGGCTGGACATCCGGGCCGGGCTCAGCACGATCGCATCATCATCGGAATCGCTGATACATTTCGTGGAGGATTACCGGGCCCTGTCCAGAGTGGCGGCGCCTCAGCGCAAGTCATTTATGGCCAGCGAACTGGCAGACATCATAAAGGATCTGTCGAAGGCTATGGGCGTGGAGTTCATCTATACCGAGAAGCAGGATGACATCCTGATGTACGCCGACAAGGGGCAGATTTCGCAGGTGCTGGTGAACCTGGCGAAGAACGCCGCTCAGGCGGGAGCCACGAAGATAGAGATGACGGCCGACTACGACAGCAGCGAGAATGTGGTCATCAGCGTCTCGAACAACGGCCGTCCGATCTCCAAAGACGCTTCGGAGCAGATTTTCGTGCCGTTCTACACGACGAAAAAGGAGGGAACAGGCATAGGTCTGAGCCTTTCGCGGCAGATAATGCGTCTGCACAACGGTTCCATCGCTCTGACAAGGAGCGACACCGAGCGCACCACATTCAGGTTGATTTTCAGATAGTTCCGTCCGGCTCCCTAATAAATGAACAGCCCTATGGCTCCGGCTGAAAGGATGATGGCGATGGGGCCGAGTTTTTTTGTCTGGCTCAGTATCAGCGCCGCGGCGAAAAGCGCCCAGGCTGTCCAGTCCGGGAAGTTCTCTTCGATTATGGATACCGGCCTCACGTGGAGCGTGAGCACGATCGCGGCTGCCGCTATAAGGCCGGCCACGACTGGGCGCAGGCCCTTCATCGCATAGGTGTAGGCCTGGCTGGAGTGATATTTATTGAAGATTCTTACGACCACAAGGAACACGAAGAATGACGGAAGCACTACCGCGAGGGTGGAAAGGAAGGATCCGAGGATGGACAGGGCGACTCCGTAACCGGCTGTATGGATAACTTCATAGCCGACATAGGTGGCGCAGTTTATGGCCACCGGTCCCGGGGTGCTCTGTGAGATGCCCACGATGTCTGTGAATGCTCCTTCGGTAATCCATCCGTGAAGCGTAACCACCTGGCTCTGAATGAGTGAAACCATAGCTCCGCCCCCGCCGAAATTCAGCAGGCCTATGAGGAAGAAGGTATAGAAGAGTTCCCAGAAAAGTATCATTTCGCGTCCTCCCCGTTTTCAGATGTATCTGCCTGATTCTGACCGCCATCCTGTTTCTGACTCTTTCCCTTCAGCACCGAAATGCTCACCGCCCCGGCGATGACCGTGAGGATGATCCAGATGGGCGAAACGCTCAGGAAAGCCACCAGGAAGATGGTTCCGAGGGCCAGGGCCACGCCCCACCAGGTCCATTTCGAGCCTTTGGTCATATCCAGGGCCGCCGAAAGGATGAGCGCCACGGCGACCGGACGTACGCCCTGAAAGAAGCGGCGGACATAGACATTGTCCTTGAAGCTGGTGAATACCATCGCGATGGCGAGGATTATCAGAAACGACGGGAGTGCCGCCCCGATGGCCGCCACGATGCTTCCCTTCACTCCCCTGATTCTGTAACCCGCATAGTATGCGATGTTTATGGCGAGGATTCCCGGGGCGCTCTGGGCCAGAACCGTGACGTCCTTGTAGTCCTCTGCACTGATCCAGCCGCGTCTGGTGACCTCCTCGCCGATGAGAGGGAGCATCACGTAGCCCCCGCCGATGGTGAAGGCCCCGATCTTCGAGAAAACCCCGAATACGCTCCATAATGACACATTGCTATCCATATCAGGGGGCAAAGATAGCAATTTTTGAGAGTATTCCTTTACACCCTCTGCCCTAGCCGCAGTTCCACTGCGATTTCCGCGGGAGCCCTGTTTTCAGATAGCAGGGCTTTCATACGCTCCATATATGGAGCAACGTGCTTGTAGAACTTATAATAACCTGAGCATAAGGCGCTAAGGCCCGTGTCTCCGGTGTCGGTGCGGTTGAAGCGGTGCTTCGGGCATTCGCCGTTACAGGCGAAGAGGTATTCGCAGCGCAGGCACTTCATCGGAAGGTCGTTACGCTTGTCGATTCCGAGCCGAAGCTGACGGTCAGAGGTCATCATGGAACGGATGTCATCCGTGAGGACATTGCCAAGCCTGTACTGCGGATAGACAAAGTGGTCGCAGGAATAGAGGTCGCCGTTATGCTCAATTATCGCGTTCCCGCCGCAAGTCTGTGCGTATGAGCAGGTTCCAGGCATCACACCGCACCAGTTCGCAAGCGTCGAATCGAAAAGATTCACGTAGTAGCTACCGATATCGCTACGCACCCAATAATCAAAAATCTCAATCATGAATTGGCCGAAGGCCAATGAGTCGACGGACCACGGCGCGAGCTTCGCATCAGGCTCGGTCGGGTCGACAATGAACGGACGCGCCTTCCTGTCGGGCTTGCCGTCGCTTCGGAGCGGGTATTTCACGTGCTCGACGACCGGCATGAACTGCATATAGTGACTTCCGAGGGACTTCAGAAACTCATAGACTTCCAGTCCCCTACCCTCACTCCAGTGGTTGACCGTGGACATGGTGTTGAACTCCACTCCTCCGGTTCGCAGGAGCGAAATGCCGTTTATGACTCTGGAGAATGTCGGAGCTCCGCCCTTGTCGCGGCGGTAATGGTTGTGGATATCCTCCGGACCGTCAATCGAGATGCCGAGCAGGAAGTTGTTCTTGCGAAAGAATTCCGTCCATTCGCGACTGAGGAGCGTTCCGTTGGTCTGGAGAGTGTTGTGAATGAACTTGCCGTCCGCATATTTCTTCTCGAGCTCAATCGCCTTGCGATAGAAATCCAACCCGAGGATGAGAGGCTCGCCGCCGTGCCAGTTGAAGCTGACCTGATCCACGTCATTCGCCTTTATGTATTCGCGTATGATGCTCTCCAGCATCTCTTCCGTCATCCTCGGTTCGCGGCCGCCGTAGATTTCGGACTTGTCGAGATAATAGCAGTACTGGCAGTCGAGATTACATAGCGAACCTGCCGGCTTCAGCATAATGTTGAACGCCACAGGGCCGTTGATTCTCAGTGCGTCATTAAGCGTCAGGGTATTTTGGAGAGGTTTTGCCATATCGGGACACTTCACTCTGATGACACTTTCAGGCTGTATATGATATTCCATCTGAAGCTATCTCCCGGATGAAGGGAAAGAGGGGTATGCGGCTCGATGCAGGCGACCCTATCGATAGCCCAGAACACTGCGTGATGCATTACCGCTGCAGAGTCTGCAGCATAGCCGAGCCCAGTCGCTTCATTCCTGATGATGAAAGAATACTTTGACTGTTTGTCTTCGGAGGAATGCAAATCGCCCATATACACTTTTTCGCCTTCTTTCAGAGCCCTGCGGAAACGAATCGCTCGGCCGTCCAGCGAGACGCAGTCATATTCGCTCCGCCAGTGTCCCGCAGGAGTGAAGGGAAATGCTATTTTCGTGGCGCATCCCGTACGGGCTTCGCCCAATGTGAAAAAGTTATGATTATATACCATTCCGGAAATCGGTCTCTCCCCCGTATTCCTCAATGAATGCCGGATTGAGAATGTACCTTCTTCCTTTTCCGCCACAATGGACTTGATATAGTCATAGGCAAAACCGTCACAGTCGATTTCCTGCCGGAACGTAATCGAGTTTTCGCCCGCATGTAATGACCTGCGGCCTTCATCCGCAATCTCATAACGATGAAACCAGTCATAAGGGGAATCATCCTCCCTCCTGAGCATGCCCACTCCGGGTTTCAAGAACAGGCCTCCGGGTGCAGCCTCTTCATAGCCGTTCTGAGAGAACTCCTCCACCGGACCGGTCAGACAGTCGTGCCGGTAAGGGTCATATTTGGTGAACCAGTCATCTGTGAACAGTTTTCCCTTATATTCAATGCTTTTGAATACCCCAGCGTGGTCAAAGCGGGTTCCTCTGTAATAGCCGTTCCTGCTGTCAGGCGTGCAGAGCACAAGCCTGAGGTCGCCAGGCCTCAGGACTAAGAATTTATCTGCTTTCATTTCAAGGGTTTGTATTCCTATTCAAAGATTATCAGAGCAATGCTTTGGGGAGCAAGAACTGCAGTTTGCTCAGGGCGAAGAACCGGATCCCCTTCCGGAGTGTGCAGAGAAACGGCGTTCTTGCCACGGACTGAAACAGAGTAATCAAGGGGAGTATCTTCAGAGATATTCCAGACCACGACTCCGGTCTTTTTTCCGGAGATGAAGGATTTTGCCATCGCAAGATTATGAGACCCCTGAAAGTCAAAACCCTGAGTGTCCATAAACCTGCCGGTTTTCAGCAGGTCCTTGTGGAGGTTCTGGAATTCGGCCAGAACTTTCTGATAGGTTCTCATCGCTACAGGGTCCTGGGAACGTACCAGAGAGAGGTCGGGTTTGGTCGTGACATTCGCATAGTCTTCCACTTCCGGGATTCTGTCTTCCTTAAGATACCTTACATCCGCCATATAGCGGCACTCAATCTCATTTTTAAGATGGCTGAGCAGAGTGAAATTGCTCATATTCCGACTTGTGACAGGGGCCGGATTCCTGACCGTCATAATAAGATCAGGAAAGGTATATTCCAGCATCTCAGGGAACCAGGTGGCGCCCGAAACTCCTGTGAGTCTTTCTTCCATAGCCTTCTGGTCAGGAGGATAGACATCGAATGAACATCCGTGGAATATATTTATACAACTTAGTTCATAATCAGCCACACCCTCCGTCATCACCACGAATTCAGGATCGATGGCGGCCATCTCATTTCGGATTTCCGTTATGAAATCAAGCCTGTCCTGCTCCACTACGACAGCCGGAACGGAATGACCGTGGTCCGGGGAATAGCAGAACATCGGCGAACGGGTGGCAAGCTGGTCATAGATGATGCCGTCAGCACCGTAATCATAGGCCTGTCTGGCAAGCGAAATCATTCTCCTGCGCCACTCTTCGCAACTGAAACAAGCCCTTCCGTGAGTCCGCGCCGGGGCGTCATAGTATTTGTGCCAGGTCTCGGAGGCCAATGTTCCGTCCTTTTTGGTAATCGTGATGAACTTCCCCGTATCAGGCCAGAACTGCGTTCCGTCCTGGTCGATGAGTTGCCCGTTGACATACATTATCGTTCTGAGTCCTCTGTCGCGGATGCCCTTCACAGCCTTGCGCAGAGCCTCTTCGCCGCCGCGAGCGGGATCCGGATAATAGTCAGGATAGAACCTGTCGTGCCCTCCGTGCGCCCATCCGAAAAGACCGATGATATCCAGTCCCCGGTCCAGAGCCGCATCGCACAAGCCTCCGGCGAACTCATCATAATCCCACATTATTTCCTCGTTCTGCTGCTTGGTAATGGCCAGAAGCCAGCCGGAGCAATCATTAATCCACTGAGGCTGATGCACATACTCTATGCAGCCATCAAACCACGCCTTGTAATAGTCCGCAGCCTTGTGCCAGCTTCCGGTGTATTCTCTGAGCCTGATTTCCGGCACTTCATATTCCTGCCCCGGGAAACAGGTGAACAAATGACGCAGGGAAACTGAAAATGTGCTGTCCGCGGGGGAATAATGCACATTGAAGAATTTGCCCTTTCTCTCCGGATCGTGGCTAGCGATGTACAGCCCCCGGTTTTCGGAAGCAAAAGCGCACCACTGCATTGACATGTTTCTGGACGGATAGCCGCCGGAAAGAGTGTAAAGGCTATCCTTTACCTTCCATGTGACGTCGCGGTCCATAGGCTCTTTGTCGTCCTTTTCTGAAGGGCACTTCCTGTACATTTCGCCCATTCCGACAGGCAGAAGCAGGTGATAATCTTCAAGATTGAAATCCAGACTGTCCACAAACGGGCCCTCAAGGCTCTTGATGACATAATCGGGATTGTCATTACGGACGGTCGCGCTGGCCACGAGATCTTTTCCATCCCGACTCCAACACACATCCACCGAAATGCCGGGGAAAGCCGATGTGTCCGTCAGCAGAATTTCTGTACGTGTACTGTCAAGTGACTCTATGGTCAGTATATAGCGGGTGCCGGGCGTGAGGGTATCATTCTGCGCCTTGAAATCCAGTTCACCGGATCCGCACGCACCCAACACGCACAATGCTGCCGCCGTGATAAATACTCTTTTCATCAGAATGTCATTGCGTTAAGAGTTACAGGCCAATGGTCGGAAACATATTTCACTCCGTCATATGACTGGGTTACAGTCCTGAATGTCAAACCTGTCACATTCTTGTAGAAGATGAAGTCGATATTGTTCTTCTGATCCCGGGCCTTATCCGAAAAGCCATTGTAACTGACCGTGTCATCCTTGCTCAGAGCCGAAGTCCTCGCATTCTTGAACCCGTTCTCAAGGTATGGCTTCAGGCTTACGGACCGGGAATCACTGGACTCTATGGAAGCGTTCATATCTCCCATTACAAATACTGGAACAGATGTATTCCCTGCCGTTACCTCGTCAATTCTGGACAGGATGAGGTTTGTGGAATTGGTCTTGGCTTTGATATCCACATCCGAGGACCCGAGATTGTAATGGGTCGCAAAGGCATAGAAATCCTTGCCTGTGACCTTGTCCTGTAGGTGAGCCCAGAGACAGACGTGATACTGCTTCCGGGTACTGTCCCAGGTATAGGACTGTCTGTTGGGAGTGTCGCTGAGATAGAATGATTTGGATTCCATCAGTCTAAACTTGTCAGTCAGGAACATCAAATTCACGTTGCCTCCTGAAGAAGTTCCGGTATTCGGTACTTCAATCAGAGTGTACTGCGGCAGAAGTGCCTTAAGGTCAGTCCGTTGAGCGGTTCTGGCTTCGTTAATGCCTATCACGTCAGGGCAGAGGTCATTCAGCAGAGCCTTCACCGCATTCTTGCGGACAGTCCAGTGGGTATCACCGGTATCTTCGTTGTTCAGATACCTGATGTTGAACTGCATAACGTTGATGTAGTAAGGCTCGTCGCTTCCGGGCTTGTCATCGGAATCTGCTGACCCTGAACACGAGGTCAGGGCCAGCATTCCTGCAGCCATAAAACTTAAAAGTTTCCGAATCATAGTGTCATATGTTCTGCAATCCGTAAAATTAGTCAGGATTGCCCTTTAATCAAAACGTTTCTCACCGGATGATGATATCATCGAGGAAGAACCTGCGGTCTCCCTCCGCCTTCCCCGCTCCAGCTCCGATGAATATCTTCGTGGCTGAGGAAACGCCCGAAATCTTCACGGTTGCCGTGTGCCAATTATAGTAGTCACTCTCCGGAGCGCTGTCCCAGATGATATCGCCCACTGTTCCATTCCCCTCTGCGACTTTGACACAGAAATCATCCTTAGCACCCGTATATGTCGAAGGCATATAGAGACAGCATTTGAATGAAACAGTCACTTCGGTCTTGCCTTCAGGCACGCCGATTGCCGGAGTGGTGATACCGTGATTCCCAGAAGACGCCGTGCCGAACATTCCATATCCTGTTCTGCTGAAACCGGACACGACCGTCCATCCTTCCTTCTCATATGCCGGAGTTGTTACATTGCCGAAATATCTGATATCGGGGCCCAGCATATAGTCGGTGCCTGCGGTGCATTCTGCAAAATTGTTGAATACCACTGCATCTGATGGCTTTTCAGTATTAATAACATCGCCAGGAGCCACGTAAAATCCGAATCCAAGCTGCACTTTTGTAGAAGCGCCAGTCAATGTCGTGCCCGGTTCTATCTTTATATACAATTTCTTCCCAGCCTCAATTTTTTTGTCGGAAGGAACCGTAAACTCTGTCCGCGTGATACCCTTTGATGTCGTGCTCTGAGCCTTGAAAGTATTTTTAGCGGCAGAAGCGAGAGCATCAGTATCATTGACCGCATTCCAGGTGTATTCCGTAGGCGTCCAGTCCTTTCCGTCATTGCTCCAGAATATGTTCCAGACCTGCTGAACCTCCTTGGTCGAGCTGTTCAGGGAGAATGTCACCGCTACCTTCCCGGAAATGTCCTCCGCGGCCGGGCAGCTGAGCTGCCAATGTGTCCCTTCGGCATTCCATCCGGTAGAATACATATAGACATTGTACGGAGTGCTTGTCTTTCCCTGAGCGAATGCCATCTCACCCTCTGCTCCTCCGATTCGTTCGATGCTTCCTCCGTTGATAAAAGAAACTGTCTGACCGCTGATGGTGGCATTTTTGATGTCAGGAGTTGAAGAACCGTTCGTGAATTCGTATGTGCAGAATACAGGAGTGAACAGCTTTACGCCTCCGCTACCCATTCTGTCAAGCACCAGATTGATGTCAGCGGAAGTTCTCGGACAGACTTTGCCGCCGATAACGATTCCCTTTACAGATCCGCTGTTTTCCGGAATTGCGCCGCCGGCAAATGTTGCAGATGTATAGAAATTCAGGCCGAAAGTTTCCTTCTCCGCGTTTTCCATCAGAACCTCACCGGTGAATTTCTTTCCGACAAATGAGTCCGTAGCCTGAATGTTTTTGACTTCAACCAGATGATATTCGAGAGAAGGCAGCTGGGCTATTGTGGCCACCTCCGTCGTAGGGGCGACGCCGTCCTCCTTATCTGTAATTTTATCGGCAGCAATGATAAGAGCTGAATTGGCTTTGTCAAAAGCCGCACCCTTGAGGCTGACGGTGAGTTTTGAACCTGCGGTCAGAGTGGAAGCTGAGCTGACATTCAGAACTGCGTATGATGTTCCGTCCGTTACGATGGCGGTATTTTCAGGCAGATTCGCCCCGGTCGGATCTGATATTACCGTCACTGTTGTCTTTACAGACTCCGTTATGGTTCCGCTCTCTCCGGATAGAATTTCCGTGAGAGTCCTGTTTTCTTCTGACGGTATGACGATGTCCGAAATGGCCTCGATGATGACGTCATCCAGATAGAATCTTCTGTCTCCGGATCCTCCGCTGATACCTATCCTTATCCTCGTATTCTTGCTGGCCCCCTTGATTACCGCACTTCTTTCCGTAAAATCGGCCCAGTTGTTGAGATCGGTTATTTCTCCGTTCTCCACAGTGCCGTCGCCTTCAGCCACGGATACCGCGATGTTGCAGGATGCCTTGCCCTCACGGTCATTGAGATAGTCGGCAGACTGGTAAAGAACGGCCTTGAAGCTGACTTTCACATCCACTGTACCGCTTCCGAGCTTGTCCTCAGGGAGAGGCGGGAAAGTAAGCGAAGCCTCCGCCGAGCTGGAGCCGATTCTGACACTTCCCCATTCTCCCACTACGGTTCCGCTCTTGCCGATGCCGTCATAGCCGAAAGTTGAAGGGTCAAAGGCTTCGGTAGAGGATTTCAGATAACCCAGCGGCATATCGTAAGGACAGCCGATTGTCACATTGTTGAAATCACAACCGTAAAGGACTTTGTCGCCCGTAGGCAGGCTTGTTTCTTCCGGTGTGGAACGCGACAGGAAGAAACCCGTGCAGAAACGGACATAATCATCAACTCCGAGGGCGGTTTCAGGAACCAGCCTGAGATAAAGGGAGCCGCCGGCCGGGACAGTTCCGGGGACTGTGAAGAAAATACTCCTGTTGAAACGGGAGCTCTTGGACACTCCCATTGAAGCACCGGTATCAGTCCAGTTCTCGCCATCCGTACCGGAATAGACTTTCCAGTTCAAGGAAATAGAGCCGGTCCATCCCCAGAACATGCGCAAATCTCCCGAGAGATCCTCTTTGACAGGAATCTTCACCGTGATATCACGGGCGTCATCTGCTCCCCATCCAGTGAATTCAACATTGATCTGATAGTAATTGCCCCAAAGGAACGAGGCCTGCGAAGCGGCTCCGCTCATAGTTATGACAGCCCCGTCCTCGAACTTGCAGCTTGCACCATCCACCACTGCATTGGCAATGCCCAGAGACACGTCATTGTCATTGACATTCTGGAAAATGGAATATGCCGGAATCCTGTAGCCTTCGGCATCCGGCTTTTCACCTGAAGGTTCCTGGGTCACGCTGAAGGAATGTTCGATTGTTTCATCTTTCGACCTGACGGTTATCGTCGCGGTTCGGATCTCGTATTTTCCCGTAGAAACAGTAGCCGTGACGGTATCGTCTCCTATACCGCTGGAGGCGCTGAATACTATCCACTTGGCAACCGAGCCGTCAGATTCCGCACTCACTGTCCACTGAAGATTGCTTTCTATGGAAATATCTATCGTTCCTCCCTCACCCTGCACGTTTACGCTCCCCTCCGAGGGAGAGACAAGCGTGAGGTATCTTTCTTCAGAGGTGATTTCCTCCTTACACCCGCTGAGCAGAAGTAACGCTCCCATCACAAGCGAAACTCCCGACAGAAAAAAACATCTCTTTTTCATTTGTAATTTAAAAATAATATCTACATTTGCATCACACTTAGGTTTGGTATGGTTTGGTGTTTTTTCTGAGTGCAATTATAGACAATATGAAAATAAAAAGCAAATTTTTCCGAAGGAATCGTTTTCTCTTTTTTCTGGTCATTGCTCTAACTTTCTCACAGACAGCATTTAGCCAGAACAGAAAGATTACGGGGACAGTGGTAAGCACCACATCGGAACCGATTATCGGGGCAAGCGTCTTCGCAGCCGGAACCTCTATTGGAACAGCCACAGATGTTGACGGCAACTTCGAGCTGACTCTGCCCGCTGAAACCACATCCATTATGGTGTCCTGTATCGGATATGCACAGATTACAGTGAATCTGACGGGAAGGGACACATATAAGGTAACACTTGAAGATGATACCGATTTTCTTGATGAGGTAGTTTTCATCGGCTACGGAACCATGAAGAAGAAAGACCTTACGGGGTCACTGAGTTCCGTAGAGGGTGATATGATACAGAAAAGGCAGACAACGGAAGTTACAAACGCTCTGCAGGGTGCCATACCCGGTCTGACCGTGACCAGGAGCAGTTCCGGCCCCGGCGCAAGCGCGACGCTGAGGGTCAGAGGCATCACCTCGATGCAGGAGTCTTCACCTCTGGTCATCATCGACGGAGTCCAGGGGTCGCTTTCAGATGTGCTGCCCGGTGACATCCAGGATCTTACCGTGCTGAAAGATGCCGCGTCCGCCGCCATTTACGGTTCACGCGCAGCTGCAGGCGTTATTGTCGTAACCACGCGGAGAGCAAAGGAAAACGAAAACGCATCCGTGAACTTCTCGTATAATCTGGCTATGGACATTCCTACCGCTATGCCGGAATACGGAAATGCTACAGATTATATGGAGGCCATGAATGAAATTGCCTATAACGACACCCCGTCTGCAGGCATATATTCGGTGTGGCCGCAGGAGTATATAGGCAATTACTGCGACCTGCACAGGTCGAACCCTGACCTTTATCCCGACACCGACTGGGCTGTAACCATACTCAAGGACTACGCGCCGAGACAGAAATACAACCTTTCCGTAACTGCCGGGACAAAGAAGGTCAAAACAAAGATTTCTCTGGGCTACGACAATGTGGACGGACTCTATGTCGGCGAGTCATACACCTGGGACAAATATGCAGTCAGGGTGAACAATGACATAGAATTGAATGACTTCATGTCGTTCTCGATTGACCTCAACGGCAGAGTCGTGGACACCTGTGCGCCTTACTACAGTCCGGCGGCCTGGATGCGCAACGCCGGACCTATCTACGCGGCCGTATGGTCTGACGGCAGACCTGCCGCGGGAAAGGATGGTACAAACCCTTATGCGAAAATGCTTTACGGCGGCTCCCAGGAAAGCCGTTCCATCGTGGGAGGCGGAAAGGTGCAGCTGGACATACGTCCTCTCAAGGGACTGGTAATCTCAGGAGTCTTTTCGCCGAAGTTCAACGAAAGTCGCGACAAGGATTTCAACAAGGCCGTCACCTATACGCCGTATGATGATCCTAACGGACTTGAGCGATATCTGGCCGGAGCCAACACCACAGACCTCAAGGAAACGAGAACCTCATCTTACTACTATACGACACAGCTGTTTGCGAACTACAACAAGACCTGGAGCAAGCATAATTTCGGAGCGATGACCGGTATTGAGGAATACTACAACAACTGGCAGAATATCTCCGCTTCCAAATCCGACTACATAACGGATTATTTCCCATACCTGTCAGCCGGTCCTGATGACAAGGTGACTGCAGACAACTCCACACCTTACGAGAATGCCTATTTCTCGGCTTACGGACGTCTGACATACAATTACAACTCCAAGTATTATCTTCAGGCAAACTTCCGCGCCGACGCTTCCGGCAGATTCGCAAAGGATTACAGGTGGGGATATTTCCCTTCTGTCTCGGCAGGATGGGTTGTGAGCCGCGAAGGCTTCATGAAGGCTCAGGATTTCATCAGTTATCTTAAAATCCGCGCATCCTACGGAAATCTCGGAAACGAAAGAATCGGCAACTATCCTTATCAGACCACGATGAGTTTCACAAGTCCCGCAGTATTCTCGGGCAGTTCGGTGACAGGGGTTCAAGGCGTCTCCAATTCCAAACTTGCCATAGAGGACATCACCTGGGAAACGACCACGACTTATGACCTCGGAGCGGACCTTAACTTCATGGATGACCGTCTCACTTTCAGTTTTGACTGGTATTACAAGAATACTCGCAATATGCTCATAGAGCTTGACATTCCGACATTTATGGGATATACGTCTCCTGATCAGAATGCGGGGGACATGCACACGAAGGGTTGGGACCTCTCATTCGGATGGAGAGACAATATCGGTGAGTTCAGTTACGGGATTAATTTCAATCTCTCTGATTACAAGTCGGTTATGGGCAATATCGGAGACAAGCTGACCATTTCCGGCGGCACCATCATCGCATCGGGACTTGAGTACAAGGCCTGGTACGGATATCTTTCGGACGGATTGTTCCAGAATGCCGATGAAGTGTCCCAGTCTGCCCTGACATCTGCGACAGTACAGCCCGGAGATATCCGCTTCAAGGATCTGAGCGGTGCGAATGATGTTCCGGACGGCATCATAAACAGCGACTATGACCGCACCGTAATCGGCAGTTCCCTCCCTAGAATGAACTATGGAGGAAGCATCTACTGCGCGTGGAAAGGACTTGATTTCAACATCACGTTTCAGGGCGTGGGCAAGCGTGACGCACTGCTTTCAGCCCAGATGGTACAGCCTCTGTACAGCTACTGGGGCAATGTGCCGAAGTTCGTAAAAGAAAGCCATTGGAGTCCGTTCAACACCATAAACGAAAATATTTCCGCAAAATATCCGAGATTCTCCCAGACCACGGGTACGACCTCGCAGAACTATGCGGTTTCCGATTTCTGGCTGATCAACGGAGCTTATTTCAGAGTCAAGGACATTACAGTCGGTTTCTCCATGCCTCACAGATGGCTGGATGCAGTGAATATCAAGAATCTGAGACTTTCCGTCTCGCTTTCAGACTTTTTCACCGTATGTCACTTCCCTAAGGGATGGGATCCTGAAGTAAGTTCGACAGGCTACCCTATCACCAAGAGTGTGGTATTCGGGGCAAGTATCAATTTTTAGGAGGAAAAGAGATGAAACACAGAAGAATATCAATTATCGCAATAACCGCCTTTGCCGCAGCGTCCTGTATGAATCTGGACCTTTCACCGCTGGACAAACCGGCCACCGGAAACTGGTATCAGAACAAGGATCAGGTGGTAATGAGCTTGAACACGCTCCAGCTCGTACAGTTCTGGCTTTCAGACAGAACCGAGGCCGGGCTGACAGCCGATCTGGATGAGTTCACGGATGATGCCATAAACAGAAACTCCCAGAACCCGATGAAACTCGGGACCCTGACAGGAGACAATTCCACGGTCGTCAAAAATATCTGGAGTTACACCTACAAGGGAATCAGCAGATGCAATGCGATTCTCAGCAATATGCACAAGGCTAAAGACACGATGTCCGCGGAAGACTACAGGATGCTCGAAGGATGTGCCAGATTCTACCGCGCCTGCCTTTACTCCAGAATCTGCATGCTGTTCGGAGACCCGGTGTTCTTCCTGAACGACATCACTCTGGACGAGGCATATTCCACCGGCAGAACGCCTGTCCTCGAAGCACTTCCGAAAATCATCGAAGACTTCGACTATGCCGCGCAGTACTGTCCGGAGTCCTATTCCGGACAGCAGATGGTGACAAAGGGAGCGGCGCTCGGAATGAAAGCCCGGACAGCGCTGTACTTCGGGACGATGTTCAAGTTCCGGGAGCAGCCGGATGAAACCAATTCCAAATTCTATCTTCAGATGGCGCGCGATGCGGCCAACGAATGTATCAAGCTCGGTGTCTATGACCTGTATCCTGATTTCAGCGAACTGTTCCTCAGCAAGACACACAACACCTGTGAGGCTGTCTTCAGCATAGCCAGATCATACGAACTGTCAGGCGGAGACGATAACCAGTATCTCAAGAAACTTGGAGTCACAGCCGGTCTCCCGAGAATGCACAACGGCTATTGTTCAAACAATCCGACCTGGGACCTTCTCTATGCCTTCCTCTGTGATGACGGTCTGCCGGTCGATGAATCCAAAAGATTCAATCCAAAGTCACCGTGGGAAAATAGAGACCCCCGTCTGAAAGCCACACTTCTGGAGCCCGGCACCAATTTCTGCGGCATTGTATATGACTACCGGTTCAACGCACTGAAAGTCTGGAGCGACAAGGCCGGAGGAATGGTTCCGAACAATGACTGCATGCTTGTGAACACCGACCCAAAACTGCCTTCCAGAACGGGACTTATCAAATGCAAGGGCGTGGATGAAGACTGGGCCGATGATCTCATCGCTGCGCCTGACAAACAGATTCTCCGATATGCTGACGTGCTTCTTATGTATGCCGAAGCCAAAATCGAGCTGGGAGAGACTTCCGACGGTGAGGCCATCGCCGCCATTAACAGGGTCAGGGCCAGAGCCTACGGGGTGGAGCCTGGAAATACAGCCGCATATCCTGCGGTAACGGCTACCGACCAGGCGAGGCTTCGCACCATACTCAGGACGGAGCGCCGTATGGAATTCGCCGGAGAGAGACTTCGTCTGTATGACCTGAGGAGATGGAGAACAGCTGAAACTGTTCTCAACGGCTTCGAATGGGGATTCGCATACAACAAGAAGGCCGAACTTCAGAAACTCGGCGCAGACTTTATGGACTATGTTCCGGAAGTTGATGAAAACGGGACCCCGAACCTCAGCGGTCTCTCCTCTTTCGCTGCTGCCCAGACTGTTCACGAAAGACATTTCTATAAGGAATCCGGTTATCTCTGGCCTATTCCCACGAACGATGTGCTCGTAACCGACGGCAACATCCAGCAGAACCCTGGATATTAAATATTACCCTGTATATGAATAAGATACACACCTGTTTGTTTATACTGTCCGCACTTGTCTTTCTGGGAGGTTTCTCCCAGAAGGCAAATGCAGAGCTTAGGCTTATGTCATTCAATGTCCGCTACGAGACCCCAAAGGATACCGGCATACTGAACTGGGAAAGCAGGAAATATGCAATCCGGAAAATGATGGAAACTGAAATGCCTGACGTTGTGGCCGTGAATGAAGCGAGAGCCGGAATGCGGTCGGACCTGAAGGAACTCCTTCCGGATTATGGTATGATAGAAATCCCTGGAACTGGATCAGGCAAGGGAGCCAATGCTGTAATCATCTACAACAGGAACACCGTCAAACTGCTGAGAAGCGGTTCATTCTTCCATAGCGCGACTCCGGATGAGCCGTCAATGTGCTGGGATGTCACCACCAAACAGTGGAGAGGCACTGTCTGGGGGCTCTTCCGTGAGAAAGCGACCGGAAAGAAATTCTACTGGTACTGTACCCACCTGTGCCTCGGAATAAAGAACTGCGACCTGGAGGGCAAACTGAACTCAAGTCTGCTGAATCTGGACAGGATGCAGCAGGAGGCGGGAGACAAGGCGGCTGTATTTCTGGCAGGAGACATGAACGCTTCCTATGAAGATGATGATGTGAGAAGATGGGGGCTCCAGCCGTATTACTACTGGATGCAGGATGCCCGCCTCACAGCTCCCGAAACCAGTAATGCCACCACATTCAACGGCTTCGGCAAGATGGAGATAACACCGAGGCATATGCTGGATTACATTTTTTACAGAAATGCAGAAATCCTGAAATTCGAGACCCTGAACGAACCTTGCTGGGGTGTTCCATACATATCTGACCACTACCCTGTAATGGTGACGGTAAATCTGAAATAAGCATATGGCAAATACTGGCAAAGCGACCCTTGCACTGATTCCTCTGGCCTGCCTTTCTGTTCAGAATCTATACAGTCAGGATACCAGGCCTGACATTGTACTTCTTCTGGCTGATGACTGGGGATTCCCCCACGCCACCACATACGGAGACAGAGTTGTGGACACAAGGGTATTCGACAATGTGGCGGCGGAGGGTATGCTCTTTACAAGGGCTTACAGCGCCGCACCTCATTCTTCTCCTTCCAGAGCCAGCATCCTGACCGGATGCTATGCCCACAGACTTGGAGAAGGCTGCAATCTCAACTCCTATTTCCCGCGTGACCTGACCGTGTATCCGGATTTGCTTGAAAAAGCCGGTTATCTTACTGTTTTCTGGAACAAGGGATGGGGACCCGGAATATTCTCTAAAACCGGATGGGAGCACAATCCGGCCGGACACGAAGTCCAGAATCTTGCGGAGTGGATCAAGCAGGCGCCATCCGACAAACCAATCTGTGTCTGGATGGGCAGCAGGCGTCCCCACAGACCCTATTCTGTAGGCTCGGGTGAAGCCAACGGCTTCTGTCCTGATTCTCTGGTATTGTGTCCCGATCTTCCCGATGCCCCTGATGTCCGTACAGATGTAGCTGACTATTACTACAATATCCGGCTCTTTCAGGAGGAATGTGAGGAAGTCATAGAAGCCCTGAGAAAGTCCGGACGGCTTGACAACACATTGCTCGTAATGACAAGCGACAACGGTTATTCATTCCCGAGAGCGAAGTCGAATCTCTATGATCTGGGCTGTCACATTCCGCTTGCCATCAGATGGCCCGGAGTGGTCGAGCCGGGCTCGGTGTGCAACGGATTTGTCAGCCTTATGGACCTTACGGCCACATTTTATGAAGCGGCAGGTGTCGACGGGCCTTCCGATATGGATTCCCGCAGTATGATTCCTGTCCTGAAAGGCAAACGTGAAGGAACCCGCAAGGAACTTTACCTCGACAGGGAGCGGCATACCAACACCAGACCAGGGGGCTACGGATACCCGATGAGGGCTGTGATAACGGAAAACTATCACTATATCGAGAACCTTCATCCTGAAAGACTTCCGGCAGGAGCGGATCCTGTGTTCGGAGATACGGGCAACGGGCCGGCAAAGGCTTATATGTCATTCCACAGGGATGAGTACCCGTCGGAAGTTTTCAAGAGGGCATTCGGCCTGAGACCTGCGAAGGAACTGTACGATGTAAATGCGGACCCGGACAGAATCCTCAACCTCGCAGAGAATCCTGAATACAAAGCTGTAGAAAAGAAGATGGCGAGGAAACTGCACAGATGGATGCGCAGGACTGAAGACCCGAGGACAGACCCTGATGATATGTCTTTCGACACCTACCCTTATGTGCGCAAGGCGATGAAAGCGCTGGTTCTCGATATGGACGGAACAATGGTGAAACCTGACGGAAGCGTGCTGCCGTGGGTGAGCGAAAAGGTCAAAGAACTGTACGGGAACGGAATCAGGATTTTCCTGCTTTCCTCCGAAAACAGGGACAGCATCCTGAAAGTGGCACAGGAAGAGCTGGACGGAGTCGAAATTGCAGGAATATATCCCGACATTAAGGCAGATGACATAGATGCTTACGCATCAATCCTTTCGGAGATAGTGACCACGCTTGGCATCACCGGAAGAGAAGTCACTCATCTCGGTGATGATGAAAGGGGCGTTCTCTCTTGCAAGAAAGCTGGAGTGATACCTGCAGGAGTCACCTGGGGGGATCTCGATGCTCGGCAGATGCTCATCGCAGGTGCGAGTTACGTCCTGTCCGACAAGGAGGATCTGGCCCTGTGTCTGGATTTTCTGTAAGCTCAGAAAGAGTTGCGACGGCTCATGCGGAAATCGCATTTCTGCTTGAAGTTCCTGCCTTCGATAATCATCTCCGCAGCCAGACGTCCCATCTGGGAAAAGTCAGCTGAAATGGTAGTGAGTCCCCCGAGGACAATTTCGCTCATTGGAGACTCATTGTAGGATATGATGCTGAAGTCCAGTCCCGGTTCGAGACCTTTCGAGCGTGCAGTTCTGGCGAGGTTGATGAGCTCCATATCGAACTGGCTGTGGAGGATGAGATAAGTCTCGCGGGGACGTACGATATCAGGAGTTACCTGAGAGTAGAATTCATAAGGGATTCCATACTCTTCACAGAAACGCGATACCGCCTTCGAAATCAGAGGATGATAGAGACTGGACAGTTCGATGATGACATTGAGTTTCTGCACGGTTCTGAGTTTATCGAGACCCATCGACAGACCGTCATATGCATCGTTGTCGAAGTCCTGATACACAGCCCCATAATTTCCGGGCAGTTCGGAAAGATAACGGTCCAGGATGATGAGTTTGCGGTTAGGAATCCTGCGCAGCGCCTTCAGAACCCTTTTCTGAATCACCGGATCAAGAGGGAAATGTGGAGTGATGACATAATAATCGAAGTTACCCAGATTTTCATCGAGATAATATTCGAGAATGTCAACCTGCTGGTTATGAAGATATATGGTTATGTCGGCCTTATCCCCGACGGCGGTGGCGAAAGAATTGAAAAGCGTCTGCTTGATGCCGCTGAGCTTGTCGAAAAGAAGGAGTACCCTCATCTTCCTGTTGCTTTGAGCATCAGCGATATAGTACCCCTTTCCCTGTGTGGAACAGATTACTCCCTTGTCTCTCAGCAGGAAGTAGGCTTTCTTGGCAGTTTCCTTGGAAATGTCCAGTTTTGCAGAAAGTTCATTCATTGACGGAAGAACGTCTCCACTGATGAATTCACCCGACTTGATACCGTTTTCCACCTGATCCATCAGCTGTTTATAAACAGGGACACGGGAATTGCTGTCGATACTGAGAACGACCTGTTTGCTGTCACTCATTGTCAATGCTTCTTATGAGATATTGTAATATGCACTATTGTAAAACCTTGCACAACTATGGTAAGGTTTGGTTTGGCAACAAAAGTAAAAAAATATTTTGACTTATGAAAATAAAGGGCTACATTTGCACCACACTACAACACACTTATGTCATATAAGGTTCAAAAAACGCGAATCCGATAATGCGAGAAAATGAAAATTAAAGGAAAATCGTATAAATGGGAAGTTCTGGCCATCCTGTGGGTGGCTTACCTTCTCAATCAGGCGGACCGCCAGGTCTTCAATGTCGTGCTTCCGATGATAAGGGATGACCTCGGCCTGAGCGATGTCGCCGTCGGCTCCATAGCCACCATATTCAACCTGTTCTATGCCCTGCTCGTGCCGATAGGCGGCTATGTCGGGGACAAGGTCAGCAGGAAATGGATTGTGACAGGAGCAGTTCTGTTCTGGAGCATCGCCACGATGTGCACAGGACTCTGTACGGGTTTCGTAATGCTCGTGGTTATGCGAAGCCTCGCGACAGGCGGCGGAGAGGCATTCTTCGGCCCTGCGAACTACTCGCTGCTGGCGCAGTACCACGATGACAAAACCAGAGCCACTGCAATGTCAATTCATCAGACGGCGTACTACATAGGCATCATCCTGAGCGGCTACGTCGCCGGTCTCGTAGCTGAGCAATGGGGCTGGAGGTCAGCGTTTTACGTATTCGGAGCCGTGGGAGTGTTCCATAGCATCTGGATGATAGCGCGCCTGCGCGACCGAAAGGAGGACAAATCCGCGGCCAAGCCTGAGGAGGCAGCCGCTCCAGCGGCCAATGTAGGATTCTTCGAAGGCTTCAAAGTGGTATTCACCACGCCTACCGCATTGATTCTGACCCTCTGTTTTTCAGGGCTGATTTTCGTACTCACGGGATATCTCACCTGGATGCCGACATATCTCTATGAGAACTTCGATATGGATCTCGCTTCTGCCGGCTTCCATTCGATGTTCTACACCCATATCGCAGCCTTCCTCGGAGTCTTGATAGCCGGTCGCATTTCGGACCTGTCTGCAGCCAAATCCCCGGGCAACAGAATGATAATGCAGGGAATTGGTCTGCTTGTAGCCGTGCCGTTTATCATAATGATGGGGCATTCAACCATACTTTGGACCATATATGTGGGCTTTGCCGGCTTCGGCTTCGCCAGAGCATTCTTTGATGCGAACACCTACACCGTACTCTACGATGTCATTCCCGAGAAATACCACTCATCCGCATCAGGCGTGATGATTATGATCGGATTCGCCATCGGGGCCCTCGCTCCGCTCGTGCTCGGAGCCATCAAGCAGGCCACAGGCCTGTCCTTTGGGATCACGATGCTCGCCGGCATCTGGGCGGTATGCGGCATCGCAATGATAGTGGCGGCTAAATTCTGCTATAACAAGGATTTCCGCAGACGCCACGCACTCGAGACAAAATAATCAAATGATAATAACAAATTGAAAATATGAAAGTTAACGATAAAATCAGAAAGGCGCGTGCTGGCTTGTTACTGATAGCTTCACCGCGTTTCAAGAATCTTGGAGAGGGTCTTTCCCGGGGAACCTATGGGGAGAGAAAGGCCGATGATGTTGAGAAGATAAGGGAGGGACTGGATTTTCTGGATATCGAATATCCGGGAATAACATACGAAAGAGAGGATGTGGAAAAAGCGATGAAACAGTTCTGCGACGCGGAAGTGGATTTCATCATTGCCGAATTCCTGTCCTGGTCTGAGGATTTCGCATGGATACGCTTCCTGCGTGATATGCCTGAAGTCCCTGTCCTTTTCATCAATGCAGCCAAACCGCGAATGACATTTGCAAGCACCATCGATGAGGATGATTTCATCGACTATCTCTGCTCAGGAACGTTGGTGGGCTCGCTCGAAGCATCGGGATCCGTTCCCAGAACCGGACGGAGCAACTTCCACACGGTGATGGGAACCAGAGAAGAGGTAATCGAAAAGATCAAGGTTTTTGCATCCGCCGCCAGAGTGCGTTCGATACTCAAGCACAGCAATATCGGCCTTATGGCCAATTACAACGAAGCTATGTGGTCCACTTATATGGACCCGTACAGAATCTTCACGAAAATAGGACCTGAAATGCACTTCCTGCCTTATTCCGAATACGGAGAAGTGATTAACTCCATTACGAAGGAGGAACTTGCCGCCTATTGCAATGACCTGACATCCAGATACAGAATGATGGATGATGTGGAGTACAGCAAATTCGAAGGCTCCGCAATAGCGTCCCTTGCCCTCGCAAAACTCGCCCAGACGTCCGACACAGACCTGATGGTCTATAACGACATCGATACAGCCACATTCAAGGTTGCCGGCTGCCGTGCCGGCTTCTATCACCCGTGGTTCAACGAGACCTGCTCGATGCTGGTTCCTGAGGCCGACACGGGAGCCGGACTTGTCTGCTACATACTGAAGCTTCTGACCGGGAAGAACATCAATTTTCTGGAGCCATTCCACATAGAGGATGATTTCGGGACATTCGCCGGAGGCCACGCGGGCCCGAATGACCACAATGATACCCATTGGCAGCAGAATGTTGTGATAGCGCGCGATGTCCGTTTCGCAAAGACCAAATGGAAATATGCCGGAGCCCCGTTTGCCTGGTACAGAATCTCACCCGGAATGAAGACACTGGCCCAGCTGATAGAAGACAACGGCAAATACAAGCTCATCTGCGGTTTGGCCGAATCCCTGCCTGGAAAACAGATTCTGGCCACATATTCACACAGCATTTTCCGTCCGGAAGTGCCCGTGAAGTCATTTTTCGAACAGATTCTCAAGGTCGGTTCCACCCAGCATTTCGGTGTGGTCGATGGAGACTGGAGGCAGGAGCTGAAGGCCGTCGCTGACATAATGGGCTTTGAATATCACGAAGTTAAGTAAAAGTTAAACAGTTATGAGTTTTATGTACAATCCGTTTCCTTATGATGATCCGCGTCCTGTGAACAGGCCGGCGTTGAAAAAGGAAACGATCGATGGAGTGATTTGCGGCACTCAGAAATCCGCATCGGTACTTGCCGCGGAATTGGCCGGAACGGCCGGAAAAGACCGCGGAGCAGTCATCGCGCTGGACGGATACACGACCGCCTGCTGGACACGTCTGGTGAATTCCCTCACCAGGCAACTGCTCGCCAGGGGGCTTGAGGTGAAAGTGATCCGCATCTCTGAAATCTATAAGTCAAGCAGAGAGATTCACGATATAATTGACCCGTATCTGGAGTGGGACAGGAGCAAAGACCCGACTCTGCTATACGGAAAAGTGTTCAAGGGAGGCTATCCGGCAATCTTCGATGAGCTGAAGAAATACAGCTTCAAGCAGACTGTCGCCGAAAACCGCAAAACTGCGGGGACAGTGACCATAGTCTATGGCTACGGCTGTCTGGACCGGGAGTTCCGCGAATTGTACGATGTGAAGTGTTATCTGGATGTGACTCCGAAAGAGTCGATTCTGCGCATCAGAAGAGGCCAGTTCATCAATTACGGAGACAACGTGGCAGACAAGGTCAACCTCACTATCAGAAGGTGCTACTATGCTGATTTTGAGATGGCTGTAACGCTACGCGGAGAGTTGCTCCGAGAAAAGGTTCTCGACTGGTATCTCCCGTCGGACAATCCGGAAGGGATTCAGCTTCTTAGCCGCGAGACTATGGAAGATATGCTCTCTGTCGCAGCACTCTATCCTTTCCGCTGCAAACCGGCTTATATTGAGGGAGTCTGGGGCGGTACATATGTAAAGAAGATCCGTCATCTGCCAGACACTATGAAGAACTGCGCCTGGGTGTTCGACCTCATTCCTATGGAGGTCAGCCTTGTAGTGGAAGCTGGAGAAAACAAGGTGGAATTCCCTTACTTCACCTTCCTTCAGAAAGAGGGCGTCGCCGTGATGGGAGAGCCTTGCGTGAAGAAATTCCACGGCTATTTCCCTATCCGTTTCAACTACGACGACTCCTGGCACAGCAGCGGCAATATGTCCATCCAGTGCCATTCAGGGGCCAAATGGAATATCGAGAACTACAACGAATTCGGCCGTCAGGACGAGAGTTATTATGTAGTGGAGGCCGGACAGGATGCCAAGACATTCATCGGATTCAGGGATGATGCCGATACCGGCGAGTTTATCGAGAAAATCAAGAAGGCCGACACCGAGCACGAGCCGTTCGACTATATGAAGTACGTCAGCTACGAGGAGTCCAAACCGGGTCTTCAGGTTATGATTCCTGCCGGAACCATCCATTCTTCGGGCCGTAACCAGCTCGTCCTGGAAATCGGCAGCCTCACCATCGGTTCCTATACCTACAAACTTTACGACTACCTCAGGGCTGACCTGGACGGCAAGCCGAGGCCTATCCACACCTGGTACGGAGAACACAATCTGGCTTTCGAAAGGAAGACCTCATGGGTGCGCGGCAACATAGTTCAGAAGCCCCGTACCGTCAGGGAAGGCAAAGGCTGGAGGGAAATTATACTTGGAGAAAGCGACCTTCTGTACTTTTCCCTGCGCAGACTGGATTTCCAGACCAGCATCGAGGATGACACCAGGGGCAAGTTCCATGTGCTATCCGTCGTAAACGGAGAGCATATCAGAATCCGCTCTCTGGATCATCCGGAGCGCTCGTTCGAGGCCAAATACCTTGACATCGTGGTAGTTCCTGCGAATATGGGCCGGTATGTTGTGGAGAATCTGCATCCGGAGGAGCCGGTCAGTGTCCACAAGACAATGCTCAAGGATGGATTCGAGAATGACTGATAAAGGGCTGATTCTTCTGGATGTAGGCGGGACCTTCATCAAGGGCGGGCTGTCGGATTCCGCAGGAAAGCTTGCGGATGACATCCTCTGGCAGACACCGATACGTTCGGAAGGCAGTCGCGAAGAAATACTCGATGCCCTGGCATTGTCCATACGCCGGGGCATCGGGCATCTGAAAGCTCTGGGAATGGAGGCTGCGGGCCTTGCAGCCACATTCCCGGGGCCTTTCGATTACCGCAAAGGCATCCCGCTGATGGAGCATAAGTTCCGCAGCATTTACGGCCTGAATCTGAAGAGCTGGATAAATTCTCTGGACGGAATTCCGGAAGGGTTCCAGATCAGTTTTATCCACGATGTCATCGCGCAACTTTCCGGGGAGATGGCAGCAGGTGCGGCCGAAGGGTTCCGGAATGTCTGTATAATCACACTCGGGACCGGACTCGGGTTCGCCTGCAGTAGGAACGGCGAAATCCAGCTTTCCCCTACCGCATCTCCTGTCAGAAGCCTGTACAATCTGCCGTATAAAGACGGAATCCTGGAGGATTATGTCTCCAAGAGGGGATTTCTGAGGACTTATCGGGAGTTGCGCCCGGAGGATACGAAATATTCGGACATCGAGCTGACAGTGAAGAATATAGGTCTCAGGGCCGACGCCGGAGAACCCGAAGCCATCAGAACATTCTCCTGTGTAGCAGCAATCCTTGCCGATGCCGTAAAGCCTCTGCTAGAAGAAAACGGGACGGAGTGCCTGCTGCTCGGCGGCCAGATTTCCCGTTCATTCAGGCATATGGAAAAAGCGCTGAAGGGAAGTCTCTCTGACGTCCGGACTTTGAAACGGATATCAGTTGCGGCCCATATCGACAAAGCAGCCCTGTACGGCTCTTTTGCCGCTTTTGCAAAGGAGTATCCGGACTCCGTGCTTCAAGGCTGATTCCCCGATGGTCACGGGCAGTCGCTCCGGCAGACTCTGACCGCATTGGACGGCGAAGCAGGCCGAGAAAATCATTGCGGTCAGAGTCTGTCGGTGTGTGTCCGTCCAAATGGAATATAACTGATAATTAAACTTCAATCATTCAGCGCACTAGAAAAAACGGCGGTGGGCTACAACACATCTCCTGTTTTCACCCAATAATAGAAGGCTTCGGGCGATTGGCGCTTCAGGCGTGACAATCGGCTCGGCAAGGCAGGCGGAAGGGAGAGATTTGCGATGGATCGAGGATTGCCAGAATATCGTTCAATGTCATAATGCCCCGTCTCAAGCATCGTAGCGATATATGCCGCACGGGCGGAGTCTACGACAGCATCCTCTATCCGGTATCCTCCCTGAAGCATAAATGATCTGATACGGGAAATACCGCTACGCAGCATATCAAAGTTCCCGTTCCCGGCTGCCCCCCTTGATGCGAGGCAAAGGGAAGTATTGCGGATATCATCAAAGATGACACCCGGATTATTTGCCATTCCCAACTTTCTCGATTATGTTTTTATCACTGTAGTGAAACTCCGCGGATTTGGCCTCAATCCACTCCCGGGTAAAACATTCCTTACTGATCATACAACTTTGCAGAATCTGCCAATGACTGAATTTTCTGCTCGAGGTTTCTTCGCCGCGAGTATCGCATCAGACGCTGGATGTTTATTGAGAAGAGGCTGAACGCCTGATTGAACATATTCTGGCTTTCCGCACCTCTCAGGTAATCGAAGTCAGCATCGGCCTGAATGTCCACAAGCAGTTTTTCCAGTGTCGGAATGACAATACCGTCAACAGTCATCGTTGGGGACTCTGAAACCAATGCCTTTACTATAAAGCACTGTTTCCTCAAATCTATATAGTCATATACAAACTGCGCATCCGGCTGGCGGAATACCGTCTGACCATCGTTTTTCAGCTTGCCGAATACGGTGTCCACGACATCTCGGTTTGTTTCGACATAGATGGCATTGTTGATGGAAAGATGATGCTGAATCGGAGCAATGATGCTTCCATCATACACACAGAAGTCAGCAAAGGGAAGAGCGGACTTCAGAGTTTTATAGGTCTCCGCCACAGTGGTGGATGGGGAATAGGAGAAGTCCTGTCTGCGTCTGAGAGAATATAGTCCTGCACCAACTCTTTCCAGATTCCCGGCTCTGAACAATGCGCTGAGGTACTGACGGACTGTCACGATATTTATGGTGCAATCCACGGACACATCCCTGGCGCAGATGACGCCATGCCCATTTGCATACTGAGATATGACACTTTTGATATTCATTGCCTACATTTTTTGGCCAAAGATAATATAAACTCGGCAACAAACGGTAATTTTTGCCGAATTTATATCATCACTGACATATATGCCGGAATCACCTCAGTTCGAATTCCGTGAGGTTCTTCATACCGGGGATGCCGTAGTAGGCCTCGACGATGTCACCTTTCAGATAGACGCGGCAGCCCAGATTGTCGGGATTGTCAACAAGGTTCAGGGCGTCGCGGATGTCGCCCTTGTCCAGCTGCACGGAAAGGCAGGTGGACTTGTCGGTCACGGAGGATCGGGCCGCGATGGCTATGTTGGTCCTGGAAGTGAACGGCACGGACGTTTTCATCCCGGAGGCCGTCAGATTCCCGCCGACAATATACCCCGTCACCCAGACGTCCTCCGCTCCGGCGGAATTCCGCGCATCGGCGACACTGAGAGCATCGTTCATATTCCCGCCGCCCGACCCGCCGCCGGCGCTTCCGCCGATTACATAATTTTCTGAAAGCCAGGATTTTGTTGTATCAATTTCAATCCTGAGCCCGCCGGAAGCGGAACTGGCCGAAGGGGCGGACACATTCAGGGTCAGAATCTCCCGGGCCTGCAGCGTTCTGGTAAGCAGGGTCTTGTCCGAGGAGGATTCGCTCAGAATCAGAGAGATGTCTCCGGGCTGAAAGTATGCTATGCGTTTTTCCTTGTAGCTGTACAGCAGACTGCCGGTCTTGTCTTTGAGATGCAGGGTTCCTCCCGGGCAGGAACTCAGGAAGTTCGAGGCAATCTTCAGCCGCACGCCGCAGTTTCGCAGAGTACAGCCCAGGGTAACGGCGGAAACTTGCGATGAAGTGATGACCACCACCTGCTCGTCTCCATAGACAGGCGAGGAAAAGGCAGGTTTGGAGAAGTCGGCGGAGCGCACGGAGACGGTGTAACTGCCGGGGGAAAGCAGCAGAGACTCGGGAGAGTTCCCGTATTTGCCGCTGTAGATGGACTTTCCCTTCGAATCTGTCACATTGAGAATGAAGTCGTTAGTGTCAGGAATCTCTTCGGCCGCGCGGGTCATCGCGGAGAGGTCGCGCGTGAAGCGGAGCCTGAGCTCGCCGTCAGGCGCAGGTCCAAGCAGATTTTCACAGGACATAAGGCCTGCGGCCAATACAAACAAAAGCAGGTATTTTTTCATAGCCGTTATTTTGAGCAGGGTGACCGTCCCCTGCATTATTAAGGACAAGGCGGTGCCACGGTCTGCGCCGCAGCCGACTCTTCGGCTGCGGCAAATGTATGAACATTCCCCAGACCCAAGTGCCCCAAACGTATATTTCTGCAGGTAACGATTCTTAAATCAAGAAATTAAAGATTCGTAAACGTCTAAATCAATTCTTTTCTTAAATGCTTTGTCGCTCCGCTCCGGCAGTCCCCGCCACCGCAATCCATTTCTCCGGCCGCTTCGCATCCAATACGGTAGAGGAGTTTCCGAAGAATCCGCGGCAAGTGACGGTAATCGAGCTTGTCGAGACGCCCGTGCATTCTTATCCCGTTCATTCTTATATTGAGTCGAAATGTACAGAATACGTTTTATCTGCTCATCTCGACTCATTTTTTCATTTCGAGATGTTCATTTTAACCGTTATTTGAACATTCCGATTTTCATTATGTTATTCTTGGCCGCTGCGCATCTATAAGGAGAGTAGCGACCCCCAGGGGTCCGGGGGATACGGCCCCCGGTGAATGGACAGCTGTGACCGCGCACAGCGCGGTCCGGGGGATACGGCCCCCGGTGGATAAACGAATTTTATACCTATGCGACCGCATAGGTATAAAATTCATGAAGCGGACACATCACTGCGTCCGCTCCACTACATAACCTAAACTTAAACTATGAAAAACTTCGGGGCAAATGTAAGCATTATTTCTGAAATACAAATGCTAAAACGAAAAAATAATGCAATTTTTGCCCAAAATAGTAAACTAAATCATTTTAAGAGAGTTAACTCTTCTTCTCGGTCCTCATTTTGGCGTATTTCAGCAGTATGATCTTCGGCTCAGGGAAGGCGTCAAAGGAGATTTTCGCCTTGATTTCGGGAGCGCTGCCGCTCAAATCCAGAATGAGTCCGGGACCGAAACGGTTGTGCTCGATTCTCTGACCGATTCTGAAAGAAGACATATCCTCCGGATGAAAATCAGTCTCAGAATACTGTGGAACAGGCTTCACAGGGGCTGCCGAAGGACGGACAGGGACTGCGGAGGGGCGGGCGGGATTGGACGCAGCGGTGCTGCGGCCGGAAGAAAAGGCGCCTGAGCCATAGCCGCGACCTTCACCCGAAGCGGACTGTCCGCCGCGCTGGCCGTAGGAGCCGCGCTTTTCGTAGGTGACTCTGCCGGACTCGCCGTAGCGGTAGCCGCCGCCGGAAGATGCTCCGCGGCCGGAGCCAAAGGCGGAACCGCCTGAATGCCAGCCGCTTCCGAAACCGCCGCGAGAAATGCCAGAGTCGTCATCATCATCCAGCGGATGGTCGAGGCACTCGCCGTCAATCTCTTTCATAAAACGGCTGACCGAATTCGACTGATGCTGTCCGTTGCGCATACGCTCCTGTGCAAATGACAGATACACAACCTTTTCCGCACGCGTAAGAGCCACATAGAAGAGCCTTCGCTCCTCCTCGATATCCTGCGGCGCGGCGAGCATTCCGCCGGACGGAAAGAGATTCTCCTCCATTCCCACCACAAATACATACGGGAACTCCAGACCCTTCGCCGAATGGACTGTCATAAGGGAAATCTTGTTCGAGGAATCCTCCTCATCGCCCATATCGATGCTGCTGAGCAGGGAGATATTCTCCAGGAAACCGTCAAGCCGAGGGAGCGGGAAGCTGTCCGGAACCGCCTCTGTCTCAGGATTTTCCGCTTCCATTTCAGCCAGAGCGGCCGCATTCGTGTCCTCCACGTACTGGGAGGTGCTGTTCAGAAGCTCGTCGATGTTCTGAAGCCGCGAGGCTCCTTCAATCGAAGTGTCCGAACGATAGAAAGCGTAGAGTCCTGACTCATCCGCAATGCGTTTCGCCAGCATATAGGCATCCTCTTTATTAATCAGTTGCGACCAGCTGAGTATCTTCTGGCAGAAGTCCCGCAGCGCCATCACGCCGGACTTTCTCCACCCATCGGAACTCTCGGAAAGAGAAGCCGCCGCCTCAATCAGGGATTGGCCGCCTGCAGCGGCCAATTCAGACAGTCTGGCCAGGCTTGTCTCGCCGATTCCGCGGGACGGGACCTTTACCGCGCGCTTGAAAGACTCGCTGTCGCGAGGGTTCGACGCGAGCTTGAAATACGCCATAAGATCCTTTACCTCAGCGCGTTCGAAGAATGAATGACCGGAGTAGATGACGTACGGGAGATTCCTTTTGCGCAGCACCTCCTCGAGCGCGCGCGACTGGGCGTTGGTTCTGTAGAGTATCGCGAAATCGCAGTAGCGCGCCTTGTCGCTCTGCAGCCTGTCAACGATCGCGCCCGCCACCTGGACAGCCTCGGACTGCTCGTTGAACGCGGAAATGACCCTTATCTTCTCGCCTCCCGGAGCGGTCGAGCGGCACTCCTTGGGGATGCGCCCCTGATTCTTGGATATCAAGGAGTTGGACGCCTTCACGATGACCTCTGTGGAGCGGTAGTTGTCCTCCAGGCGGAAGGTCTTGCACTGCGGGAAGTCCTTGCGGAAATTCAGTATGTTCTCGATTCTGGCGCCTCGGAAGGCGTAGATGGACTGGGAGTCGTCGCCCACGACGCAGAGATTCTGGTGGAACTGGCTCAATTTCTTGATTATCAGATACTGTGCATAGTTCGTATCCTGGTACTCATCCACCATTATGTACCTGTAGCGCCTCGCGATGGCTTCCAGAGCGTCCGGACAGTCGCGAAGCAGGATGTTCATATTCAGCAGGATGTCGTCGAAATCCATCACCCCGGACTCGCGGCACTTCTTCGCGTAGAGCGAATAGATGTCGCAGATGCGCGGCTTGCGCGAATGGGTGTCGCTGTTTATGATGGCGGGCTTGCTGCGGTAGGCGGCAGGCGTGATGAGATTGTTCTTCGCCATAGAGATGCGGGAGAGCACCTCTTTTGGCTTATAGACCTTGTCGTCGAGCTGCAGTTCCTTCACGCAGGCCTTTATCGCGCTCTGCGAGTCGGAGGTGTCATAGATGGTGAATGCGGACGGGTAGCCCAGCCGGTCCGCGAACTCGCGCAGAAAACGGATGAACACCGAATGGAAGGTGCCCATACATATTTTCCACGAGTTTCTGCCCCCCACCATCGCCGCGATGCGCTCTTTCATCTCGCCCGCCGCCTTCTTGGTGAAGGTAAGTGCCATTATCTGCTCGGGAGGACACCCCTGATCTATGATGTAAGCGGTTCTGCTGGTCAGAACCCTGGTCTTTCCGGAACCTGCGCCGGCCACGATGAGGACCGGACCGTCAATGCACTCTACCGCTTTCCGCTGCTCCTCGCTCAACCCCTCTAAAATATAAGTACGTTTGTTTTCCATAACGCTGCGAAAATAATGAAAAAATGCCTAACTTCGCAGCGCAATTTGCTAAATGAGAAATTAATTTTACTCAAACTGTTTAATAATAATGTCAAACAACATTGATTTGAAAAAGGGTCTGGATATTCCGATCAGCGGAAAGGCAGACCTCGAAACCAGAGAGACGATTGTTCCGGACGTTATCGCTATCCAGCCTTCCGATTTCAAGGGCCTGAACGCCAGGCTTTTGGTAAAGGAGGGTGACCGCGTATTGGCCGGTTCTCCAGTTCTGGCGGACAAAAAAGCCACTGACATTCTCGTTACAGCCCCGGTGAGCGGAACTGTCGGGCAGGTAGTCAGAGGCGACAAGAGAAAGTTGCTTGCAGTACTCATCAAGGCAGACAAGACCCAGGAATACCTGGATTTCGACGTCAAGGCCACTTCAGCCGAGGATGTCAGGTCAGCCCTGCTCAAGAGCGGTTTGTGGGCCGGTATGATCCAGAGGCCTTACGGCATTCTCCCTGATCCGACCGTCACTCCGAAAGCAATTTTCGTTTCTACATTCAGCACCGCTCCTCTTGCAGCAGACACCGAGTACACTCTCGGAAACGAGATCGAGGCTCTGCAGGCAGGTATCGACGCTTTGCTCAAGATTGCCAAGGTGTACATCGGAGTAAGCGGCCCGAACTCCAAGTTCAGCGCGCTCAAGGGAACTGAGACCTATGTCTTCAGCGGAAAGCACCCGGCAGGCAACGTGGGCGTACAGATCAGCCACATCTCTCCAATCCGCAAGGAGGAGACCGTATGGACTGTTTCTATGCCTATTCTTGCAGCTATCGGAAAACTCTTCAAGAGCGGACATTGCGACCTCAGCAGAAAGGTTGCCGTCGCAGGTCCGTCAGCCCAGAAGCCTGCTTATATAGAGACTCTTCCGGGTATGCCTATGAAGGCTCTGAGTAAGTTCTACGGCGCTTCAGCCGAAGGGCTGCGCATCATTTCAGGTGACGTCCTCGGCGGAAAGAACGCCGGTGAGAACGGTTACCTCGGTTTCTTCGACAGCACTGTAACCATCCTTAAGGAAGGTACGGAGCAGGAACTCCTCGGCTGGGCCAAGCCTCTGCGCACAAGCCAGTACAGCTGCGACCATTCCTACTTCAACTGGTGCCTCGGATGGCTCAAGCCGGGACGCAAGTATGATATGGACACCAACCTCCACGGAGGTCCGCGCGCATTCGTTATGTCCGACGCTTACTATGCCAAGGTTCTCCCTATGGACATCTATCCTCTCTATCTCATCAAGGCCTGTCTGGCAGGCGACATCGACAAGATGGAGAAATACGGCATCTATGAGGTTCTTCCTGAAGATCTTGCACTCTGCGAGTACATCGACCCGTCGAAGAGCTACATCCAGGATATTATTCAGAACGGCATCGATCTGATGCTTAAAGAAATGGCTTAAAAGTATGAACAAGGTATTTGAAAAAGGCGGCAAACTTTACTGGCTGCACTCCACTGTAGACGCTTTTGAGACATTCCTTCACGTTCCGGGCACGGTTACCGCAAAGGGCTGCCACGTCAGGGACGCAGTCGATCTCAAGCGCATTATGATCATCGCCGTGCTCGCGGCCGTTCCTGCAGCCATCTTCGGTATGTGGAACGTCGGCTACCAGCACGCTCTCGCCACCGGAATCACAGCCAACGTATGGCAGGCATTCTGGTTCGGTTTCGTAAAGGTACTCCCTCTCTTCGTGGTTTCCTACGTAGTGGGTCTCGCCATCGAGTTCGCATCCGCCCAGATCAGGGGCGAGGAAGTTAACGAGGGTTATCTCGTATCCGGTTTCTTCATCCCGCTCATCGTCCCTGTCGATATTCCTCTGTGGATGCTTGCAGTCGCAGTGGCTTTCGCCGTAATCTTCGGCAAGGAGGTCTTCGGCGGTACCGGTATGAACATATGGAACCCGGCTCTGCTTACCAGAGCGTTCCTCTTCTTCTCCTATCCTAACGATATGTCCGGTTCCCAGACCTGGATCGCCCTGCGCAAGGGTGAAACCCTCGTGGACGGCGCTACAGGCGCAACCCCTCTGTCCTTCGTGGCTGACGGCGGTATGGAAGCCCTCCAGAACAGCGGCGCCCAGTACGGCACCGGTTTCTGGGATATGTTCCTCGGAGCCATCCCGGGTTCAGTCGGCGAGACCTGCGTCATCGCAATCCTCATCGGCGCGTTCATCCTCATCTGGACAAATGTCGCAAGCTGGAAGATTATGCTCTCCACAGTGCTCGGCGGCCTCTTCGTAGGCGGTCTCGCACAGATCTGCGGCGCTACCGACATCCCTTGCTGGTACCATCTCGTGATGGGCGGCTTCGCATTCGGTGCAGTATTTATGGCTACAGACCCTGTAACCTCAGCCCAGACCGAGTGCGGCAAGTGGATCTACGGATTCTTCATCGGCGCCGTCTGCGTCATCATCAGACTCTTCAACCCTGGCTACGCAGAGGGTATGATGCTCGCAATCCTGCTGGGCAACACCTTCGCTCCGCTGTTCGACTACCTCGTTGTGGAGTGCCATCTTTCCAGAAAGAACAAAGAAGTCAAAATCGCATAAGTCATGAACACAAACAGCAATACTTATACAGTCATCTACACGACTCTGGTCTGTGTACTTGTAGCGGCGATATTGGCTTTCGTATCCCAGGTGCTCAAACCTAAGCAGGAAGCCAACGAGAAGGCTGAGACCATCAGCCAGATTCTGACAGCCGCACAGTTCGGCGAGAAGAGCGAGTGGCAGGCCAAAGGCAACGACGCCGTCCTGAAGTTCTATCAGGAGAACATCGCCGAAGCCATCGTCATCAACGCCGCAGGCGAGAAGGTCAAGGACCTCAACGTCGAGAACATCGAGATCTACAGCACCTCCGACCTCAAGGCTCAGAACTACAATGTAAAGGATGAGAGCAAGCTTTCCGAAGCACAGCTCCCTGTCTATATCTTCAATAACGGAATCTCCGTTATCCCTATCTACGGCGCCGGTCTGTGGGGACCTGTATGGGGCTACGTCGCTCTGCAGCAGGACCTTCACACTATCGTAGGCGCATACTTCGACCACGAGAGCGAGACTCCGGGTCTGGGCGGCAAGATCAAGGACGACCCTTCCTTCCGCGCAGAGTTCGAGGGCAAGAGCATCGACTACAGCGACGAGAAGCCGTTCCGCATCGTCAAAGGCGGAGCACCTGAGGGCCAGGCCAATGCCATCGACGCCATCAGCGGCGCGACCATGACCTGCAACGGCCTCAGCGCAGCAATCCTCAACTGGTTCGGCGCCTACAAGGGCTATCTCGAAAGCGGCTGCACAGCAGCCAATGAGAACGTCTGCGAAGGTGAGGAAACTTGTGAAACCGCAACTGAAGAATAGGAGGAAAGAATTATGAGTAATTTGAAAGAAACAATTCTTAACCCGATCCTGAAGGGCAATCCTGTAACTGTCCTCATCCTCGGTATCTGCTCCTCGCTGGCAGTGACGGTGGAGCTCAAGGGCGCCATCGTGATGGCTCTCTCCGTGACCATCGTAACGGGACTCTCAAGTTTCGTATGCTCCCTTATCAGGAAGACCATTCCTAACCGTGTCCGCATCATCGTGCAGCTCGTGGTAGTCGCCCTGATGGTTATCGTTGTGGACCAGTTCCTCAAGGCTTATTCATACAGCATCGAAAAGCAGCTTTCGGTTTACATCGGCCTCATCATCACGAACTGTATCGTAATGGGCCGCATCGAGGCTTACGCTCTCGGCAACAAGCCGATTCCTTCGCTTCTGGACGGTCTCGCCAACGGTGTCGGCTACGGCATCATCCTTATCATCGTGGCTTTCTTCCGTGAGCTCTTCGGTTCAGGCACACTCTTCGGAGTTCCTGTACTCTCAGCCATCGGTTACACTAACAACGGTCTCGTGATCCTCCCTCCGTTCGCCCTGATTCTTCTCGGCTGCATCATCTGGATTCACAGATCCATTCAGAAAGATCTTCAGGAAAAATAACACTTATCGATTATGGAATATCTCAGCTTATTCGTAAAGTCAATCTTCGTTGACAATATGATTTTTGCATACTTCCTCGGTATGTGTTCGTACCTGGCAGTATCCAAAAATGTAAAGACGGCAAACGGTCTGGGTATCGCGGTCATCTTCGTGCTGCTCATCACCCTGCCGGTAAACTACCTGCTCTACACGAAAGTGCTCGTTCCGGGAGCCCTCACCTGGCTCAGCCCTAAATTCGCTGACGTCGATCTGAGCTTCCTCGCTTTCATCCTCTTCATCGCCGTTATCGCGGCCATCACACAGGTGGTCGAGATGGTAGTGGAGAAGTTCCTGCCTTCCCTGTACTCCTCACTCGGTATCTATCTGCCTCTCATCGCCGTGAACTGCGCCATCCTCGGCGGTTCGCTCTTCATGCAGCAGAGGGAGTTCGCCAATGTGGGCGAGTCCGTCGTTTACGCCCTCGGTTCCGGTATCGGCTGGTACCTGGCTATCGTGGTTCTGGCAGCTATCCGTGAGAAACTTTCCTACAGCAATGTACCTGCCGGCCTCAGGGGTATCGGCATCACTTTCATCACCGTAGGTCTTATGGGTATCGCGTTTATGGCATTTATGGGCATTTCACTTTAAAATAAGGAGGTTTAGATTATGAGCACAATTATTTTCAGTGCAATGGCCGTGATGGTTATCACCATCATCATCCTCGTGGCAGTGCTTCTCTTCATCAAGATCAAGCTCACTCCGAAGGGTACGGTATCCATAGATGTAAACAACGGCAAGAAGGTTCTGGACGTGACCCCTGGTCAGTCCCTTATGAGCACTCTCGCCGAGCAGAAGATCTTCCTTCCTTCAGCCTGCGGCGGCAAGGCCAACTGCGGTCAGTGCAAGGTTCAGGTTATGGAAGGCGGCGGCACCATTCTCCCGACCGAGGTCGGCTTCTTCAACAGGAAGCAGATCAAGGACAACTGGAGACTCGGCTGTCAGGTCAAGGTCAAGGACAATCTCAAGATTCAGGTTGCGGAGTCCGCTCTGTCAGTGAAGAAGCTTGAGTGCGAGGTCATCTCGAACCACAATGTGGCCACCTTCATCAAGGAGTTCACAGTGAAGCTTCCTGAGGGTGAGCATCTGGAGTTCAAGTCCGGTGAGTACATTCAGATCGACATCCCTGCCTATCATCTGTATTTCAAGGATATAGAAGTGGAGCCGGAGTATCGCAAGGATTGGGAGAAGTATGGCTTCTTCAATCTTGAGTCAGTGAACCCTACCGCTACGGTAAGAGCCTACTCCATGGCCTCCTATCCTGGTGAGAAGGGCATCATCAAGCTGAACGTCCGTATCGCCACTCCTCCTTTCGACAGGTCTGTTCCTAAGGAGCTCGGTCCTAAGCTTCTCCCGGTCAACCCCGGTATCGCCTCCTCTTACGTGTTCACACGCAAGCCGGGTGACAAGGTTACCATCAGCGGTCCGTTCGGTGAGTTCCTTCTCCCTGAGAACGATCCTGAGGATATGGAGTACATCTTCGTGGGCGGCGGTGCCGGTATGGCCCCTCTGCGCAGCCACATCATGCATCTGTTCAAGACCCTGAAGACAGGCCGCAAGGTAAGTTTCTTCTACGGTGCCCGTGCACTTGTCGAGGCTTTCTATCTGGAGGATTTCGCGGAGATCGAGAAAGAGTTCCCGAACTTCCACTTCCAGCTTGCGCTTGACCGTCCGGATCCGGCAGCTGACGCGGCAGGTGTTTCCTATGTTCCTGGCTTCGTACACAATGTGATGTATGAGACCTACCTCAAGAACCACGAGGCTCCTGAGGACATCAAGTACTTCATGTGCGGTCCTCCTATGATGGTTTCGTCCGTGAACAAGCTTCTGGACAGCCTCGGAGTGGATCCTGCAAACATCCTCTACGACAACTTCGGCGGTTAATCCTCCGAAACACATATCTGAAAAGAGTGGTCTGAGCCACTCTTTTTTTGTTTATTGGATTCCGCGGAAAGTGGATTCAAAAAAAAGCAAATCAGTCGATGACGACGAGGATTAGGAAGCCGTTGTTTACGGGAGGGCCGGCGTCAACGCAGAACATTCCCATACCGGGGCGGAGAAGGTGGAGGACGACGGCGCGGCCGTCTTCCTCCAATTCGTAGGTGTAGTAGCCCTCGGCAGTGTCGTCCTCAAGGTCCTGAATGTCGAACTGTACAGGGGTGTCTTCCGGATAGACTTCCACCCAGACGCGGAGATCATCTCCGGCGCGGCGCCGGATATACTGCCCGGGATAAAGGACCATCCAGCTTTCGGTGATGTCCTCGGCGGGGATGGAGCCCTCGGGGCTGTCACTCCCCTTCTGCGTCAGGGACAGGTTCACGCGATAGCGGACATTGCGGCCCAGACCTGCGCGCCCGCTTCTGTATCCGAAACCGGGACGGTTCACGTCTATCGGGTAGTAGCAGGTCTGCCCTGCAATGTCGCCCTGCACCACCAGCCTTGTAAAAGGCTGTCCCATAGACTCTTCAGGAAGGTCATTCGGATAGCAGCAGAACTTCACGCCGGCCTCGTATGAAGAGTCGGCGGGAAAGGGCGGAATGTCGCGGTACAGCATATCGGGACTGGAAATCGAAGCCATATCGCTCGCGATGAGCCCCCCGTAATTCAGAACCTCACTCGGAGTGAAAAGAGAATCCCTGAGTATCTGCGTCGAAGCGCTGACATTGATAAGATAGGCGCAGACATTCTTCAGGGATTCATTTTCATATTCCTTGCCGCTGAAATCATAGGATATGGTACCGAGCATTACCTCGGAGAGAAGAGGCTCCAGTGTGACCGTATTCAGATCGCTTCCGGATTCCGCCCTTATGACAGATGTCATAACCGGCCGCTGCGAAGAATCATCGGCAAGGCGAATCTCAAAGGTCGAGAGCGCATCAAAACTTCCTATCTGAGAAATGCTTACGGAAGGAAGCGGAGCATAGTTCGCGATGAATACGAATATCTTCGCCCCGCTGCCGGAAAGCAGGATATAATCCACATCAAAATCATCAGGTTCAAAATGCTGCCAGGTATCCAGCTGGCGGAGACTGTCGTCATCATATATGAGCACGTCAAGAAAAGACAGATCCGGAACCGGACTCAGTTCAGCCCTTGTCAATGACGGCAAACCGGCTCCGGGGAACTCCCCCTCATACCTTGTCCACATAATACCGTGAGTATCCGGGCCGGTCGCGTCATCTTTCGTTTCACTAGTACAAGCTGACAGAAAGCAGACAGACACAATAACCAATAGCAAGCAAAACCAGGCCAGAACGGCCAGCGGCGAACGCCGCGGTGAAAGAAATAATATTGCACTGTCCCTTTTCATCGTCCAAGTGTTTGGTGAGCGCAAAGGTAGGAGGGCGGAAAGAGAATTCCTCGCGGATTTAAGAAAGTTGAGGGAGTTTTTTTACTTATTTGTAATGACGGGATAAATTTAAGATTCGTATATCGAAACTGATTGCTATTTTTGCATTCGTGTGACGAAAATGTCACCCGAAGTTACGGATGAAAGGAATAAACAAAGTCTGGAAATTCTTGCTCAAGGGGCTGATGTTCCTTTTCGCGGCCCTTCCGCTGAAAGTGCATTACTGGAATGCAAAGGGGTTTGCGTGGTTCATAGGAAGCGTAGTCCGCTACCGAAGGGACGATGTAATGGTAAACCTCGCCCGCAGTTTCCCTGAGCTCAAGTATAAGGAACTCAAGAAAATACGCAAACAGTTCTATCAGCATTTCGCCGACCTTCTGGTGGAGGCCGTATGGTTCGGAGGCTGCAGTCCCGAAAGATTCCACAGGCAGCGCATAATGGAAATCGCCGATGTGGAGCCTTTTAACCGCCTGTATGAAAATTCATCTTCGGTTATGCTTATGACCTCCCACTGCGGAAACTGGGAGCTCCACGGGGGCTATATCCAGAGCAACTACAGCGGGAAGCCGATGGCTATGCGCGAAGACAACTGCTGCGTGGTCTACAAGAAGCTTTCCAGCGATGTCTGGAACGAGATAATGGGCGAAAACCGCTGCGCCACGCTGACCCGCAAAGGCACGAAGAATTTCGACGGCTATGTCGAGTCGAATGAAATCATCCGCTATGTGCTCACCCACCGCAACGAGAAGAAGTTCTATCTGATAAACACCGACCAGAGTCCGTACTATAACGCCAAGACCTTCAGCGTGGTGGACTTTATGAACCAGAAAACGGCCACTATGACGGCTTCGGCGGCATTGGCACGGAAGTGCCATATGTCAGTGGCCTTCCTCGGAATGAAGAATGACCGCCGCGGACATTACACCCTCGAGTGTCACCCGATCTGCACAGACGCATCGCAAATGGAGGTGGACGAAATCCTGAGGCGCTATTACGCATTCCTCGAAGCCGACCTCAAGGCCGAGCCGTACAACTACCTCTGGACTCACCGCCGCTGGAAAAAGGAGATTCCGCAAACGGAAAATTAATACGTAATTGGCCGCCCTGTCCGGGACGGCCAATATCATTATTTTTCAAATCTGGAAGGCTGCGGGAATTTGGATTCAAAAGCTGAGAGAATGCCTGCGCGGTAGCGCTCGAAGCGGCGCTGAGACATCTGTACATCGTTGATGCACATTATCTTCGCGCCCGAATGGCGCACGAGCCACTTGATGCGGCAGAGCGGCCCCACGGCGAGGGAGATATGCCCGGTCCCGAATTGGCGGCGAAGCGCCAACCCCTTGTAATACAGATAGTCCTGGAAGAGATACTGGTTCACGTTGCAGTCCTCGCGGGTGCGGGTTACCGACGCGAGAATCTCCTTCTCCACGGCAGCGAAAAGTGCCTCGCTCTCGCTTCGGAGCATCGGAGCGCAGCTGTGCTGAGGCCTCAGGAACGTCGCCGACTGCGACAGTCCCAGAGCCTTGCGCGCGAGCGTATCGGAATTGCGCACGTGGCGCATATACTGATTCGACACGTGTCGGTGCGGCGAGAAATTCAGCCTGATCTTCCCGTCAGAGAAAAAGTCCGTCGCCGCCATAGGATTCAGCGGAAAAAAGTCGTCATTGAAATAAATATACTCTTCCGACAGTCCCGGAATGCGGTGCAGGAACATCTCTATCGCGGTACTGTTGAATACCGGCAGGAACTCCGCAGGAATAATGTCCGAATGCAGCACGACTTTCAGATGGTCCGAGGCCCAGACAGGCACCTGACTCGCGCTCGACACCACGAGAAACACATTGTCTATGAACGGCATACACTGCTCGATGCCGCGCAGCAGGTACTTCATCGTCCCCCAGTCGCGGTAGCGCTTTTCGAGTATGACCTTTCCCAGACAGGTCTCGTAAGACTGCCTCCAGACAGGATCAAGCCCATCCACATACGTAATTACTACATCCATAAATACTTGGCAGTTATAGTGTCAGCATTTTTCATATCCTCCGGCGTGCCCTCATAGACGAGCCGTCCGCCCTGATCGCCGGCATCAGGGCCGAGGTCGATCACCCAGTCCGCCGCACGGATTACGTCCATATTGTGCTCCACGACGACCAGCGAGTGCCCGCCAGCAAGCAGCGCGTCGAAAGCCTTGAGCAGCTTCTCGACGTCGTAGAAATGCAGGCCGGTGGTCGGCTCGTCGAAAATGAAGAGAATCTTCTGCTTAGCATCGTTCATCGAAAGAAAATACGCGAGCTTGATTCTCTGACTCTCGCCGCCGGAAAGGGTGGAGGAACTCTGACCGAGTCTGATATAGCTAAGCCCCACATCCACAAGCGGTTGCAATTTGCGTGCAATTCCCTGCGCAAGCTCTTCCCTGCCCTCGGAGAAAAATGCAATCGCCTGCTCCACGCTCATATTGAGGATGTCATCGATGTTCATCCCGCGATATCGCACGTCCAGCACGTCAGGTTTGAACCTCTTGCCGCCGCAGGCCTCGCAGACCATCGTCACGTCCGCCATAAACTGCATCTCAATCTTCACGATACCCGCTCCCTGGCACTCCGGGCAACGCCCGCCTTCCTGATTGAAGGAAAAATGAGCGGCCGTAATGCCGTTTATGCGTGCATACTGCTGAAGCGCAAGCAGTTTGCGTATGTCATCATAGACTTTCAGATAAGTGGCCGCATTGCTTCGCGTACTGCGGCCAATGGGGTTCTGGTCCACGTACTCGACTCTCTGTATCCGGTCGAGGTTCCCTCGAAGGGCACGATGCGTGCCGGGAAGGTCCCCGGAATCATTCAGACGCCGATACAGCGCCGGAGAGAGGATATCCCGCACAAGCGAAGACTTGCCGCTGCCGCTGACTCCCGTGACCACGGTCAATACCCCGAGCGGGAAGCGTACATTGATGTCCTTGAGGTTGTTCTGCATCGCACCGACAACCTCTATATAATAGTCCCAGGAGCGCTTCTCACGCTGGTAGCGCTGCCTCTGCCCGCTTATGTACTGAAGCGTCAGGGAGTGCTTGACCGTCTCAGGATCAAGCTTATCGTCAATCTTCCCCTCGAAAACTATCCGCCCGCCGTTTTCTCCCGCGAGCGGTCCCATATCTATAAGCAGGTCAGCGGCGCGGATGATATCCTCATCGTGTTCCACCACAATCACCGTGTTCCCGATATCGCGAAGACGTCTGAGAACCGCGATAAGTCTTTCAGTATCACGCGAATGCAGACCGATGGAAGGCTCGTCCAGAATGTACATCGAGCCCACGAGCGAACTGCCCAGAGCCGTCACGAGATTGATTCTCTGGCTCTCGCCGCCCGAGAGCGTGTTGCACGCGCGGGACAGCGTGAGATAGCCAAGGCCCACATCGTCAAGGCATTTAAGGCGCGAGACTATTTCGTCTATCGCCTTTCCCGCAATCGTCCGTTCATAGTCATTGAGTTGCAGGGAAGAGAACCACGGAAGGGCCGCATTGACCGTAAGGTCAAGCACTTGCGAGATGTTCTTATCGCCGACGCGAACGTACTCGGCCTCCTTGCGAAGCCGCGTGCCGTGGCAGGCGTGGCAGGTCGTGCGCCCGGAGAAGCGCGAAAGCATAAAGCGGAACTGTATCTTGTAGCGCTGGGTCTGCACCCAGTCGAAGAACTCGTTGATACCCACGATGGAATCGCTGTCTCCTTCGACGCTGTGTCCGTTCCAGACGGTGTCTTTCTGAGCCTCGCTGAGCTCGCAATACGGTTTGAACACATCGACGCCGTAGCGCTGCGCGACGCTAACCAGATGCTCTCTGAACCAGTCCATCTTCTCGCCGCGCCAGCAGGCAATCGCGCCGTCGTAGATGCTTTTCGATTTGTCCGGCACCACGAGATCCTCGCTGATGCCTATGATTTTGCCGAGTCCTCCGCAGGTCGGACAGGCGCCGAGCGGACTGTTGAAGCTGAAAAGGTACTCGTCAGGTTTGCGAAAAGTGATGCCGTCGAGCTCGAAGCGGCTGTTGAACGTGCGCGAAGTGTCTGCGCAAACCACTGTCGCAGAGCCGTTTCCCTGACGGAATGCAGTCTCGACCGAAGATAGCAGACGCGCACGCAGGTCCTTGTCCATCGGCTCCGGGCCCGCCTTGAGCCTGTCCACCATCAGCAGCAGGCCTTCCGGCCAATCCGCGCTCTCCGAATGCGTCATCACTTCGTCGATTCTCAGCGCGGCCCCGTCCTTCCAGAAACGCGAGAAGCCCTGAGCGCTCAGACTCAGCATAAGCTCCACCTTGTCCTCGCGGCTGTTCCAGCCAATGTCGGCGAGGATATATACAGGGATGCTTGCCTCGGAGCCCGCGATGCTGTCGCTTATGAATGACATCACGTCGGCGGAACTGTTGCAGCGCACTTCCGCCCCGCTCACCGGGGAGAACGTATGGCCGATGCGGGCGAATACAAGTCTCAGATAATCATAGATTTCCGTAGTGGTGGCGACGGTCGAGCGAGGATTTCTCACATTCACTTTCTGCTCGATGGCCACCGCAGGAGGTATGCCCTCTATGGAATCCACGTCCGGCTTTCTCATACGGCCGAGGAACTGGCGGGCATAGGAGGAAAGGCTCTCGGCGAATCGCCTCTGGCCTTCAGCGAAGAGCGTGTCGAATGCCAGAGAGGACTTTCCGCTGCCGGAAATGCCGGTTATGACTACAAACTTCCCTCTCGGAATCTCGATGTCGAGATTCTTCAGGTTGTTCACTCTCGCGCCCTTTATGACTATGCTCTCGTTCTCCATAAGGATGCAAATTTAGATAATTTAAAGGAATATTCCTTATATTTGTGGGACCCGGCTCCCCGCGACGGGGTGCGCGGTACGGAAATTGAGGCACGAAGAAGCCGTTTGGAACACGAAGAAGCCATTCTGGAATGGTTACAAGTGCCTGACTTGAAAAGTTTGTTATGAATAAAACAGTAAAAATGCTAATGTTGACTGGCGGAGCGGCTCTTATGCTCTGCGCGTGCGGCCAGAAGAAAGAGGCCGGGGAGGATTTCAAATACCTCATAGATGAATTTGCGGATCTTAAGATAATGAGATACAAGGTTCCGGGCTGGGAAGATCTCAGCCTGCAGCAGAAAGAGTATGCATATCATCTCTCCGAAGCTGCCAAATGGGGCCGCGACATCTACTGGGATCAGAACGGAAAATGGAATCTGCCGATACGCCACGCCATCGAAGACATCATCGACAAATATCAGGGAGACCGAGAAAGCACTGATTTCCAGAACTTTCTGGTTTACGCCAAGAGAGTGTTCTTCAGCAACGGCATCCATCATCACTATGCCGAGGACAAATTCTTCCCTGACTGTCCGAAGGAATATTTCCGCAAGCTGATGGTAAGCTGCGGCCACGAGCAGGAATGCGAGGAGCTGCTGAAAGTCATCTATGACCCGACCGTACTGCCTCAGCGCAAGTCGACTGACAACAGCGGGGACATTGTAGCCGAATCCGCGGTGAATTTCTACGAGGGCGTGACACGCCCGGAGGTGGAGAAATACTACGCCTCCATCGAGGTCAAGGATGACCCGACTCCGATTTCCTACGGTCTGAACAGCAAGGTCTGCAAGGATGCCGACGGCAATGTCTACGAGGAGTTCTGGAAGGCTGACGGGCTTTACGGAGAGGCCATCAGCAAGATAGTCGATGAACTGGACAAAGCCCGCAAAGTCGCTGAGAATGAGCAGCAGAAGGAATATATCGGAACTCTTATCGACTACTACAGGACCGGAGACCTCAAGCTCTGGGACAAATACAATATAGAGTGGCTTCAGGACACCCTCGGAACCGTGGATTTCGTGAACGGCTTCATCGAGGACTACAATGACCCTCTCGCCCGCAAGGGAGCCTGGGAGGCTCTGGTGAACATCAAGGATCACGCCGCTTCCGAGCGTACAGAGATTCTGAGCGCCAACGCGCAGTGGTTCGAGGACCACTCCCCTGTGGATGACAGGTTCAAGAAGAAGGAAGTCAAGGGCGTGAGCGCCAAAGTCATCAATGCCGTGCAGCTCGCCGGCGACTGCTACCCTTCCACCCCTATCGGAATCAATCTTCCCAACGCCGACTGGATCCGCCGCGACTACGGCTCCAAGTCCGTGACCATCGCGAACATAACCTCCGCATATGACCTCGCGGCCCAGGAATCCCCTAAGAACACCCTGAGCGAGTTCGCCTGGGATGAGGATGAAATCGCTATGGCGAAGAAATACCTCAACCTCACGGATGAAATCCATACCGACCTTCACGAGTGCCTCGGCCACGGTTCGGGCCAGCTCCTGCCGGGAGTCTCCCCTAACGCTATGGGCGAATATTCCTCCACTCTCGAGGAAACCAGAGCCGACCTGTTCGGCCTGTACTACTGCGCCGACCCGAAGCTTGTGGAGCTGGGCATACTCCCTGACAATGAAGCATATAAGGCCCAGTACGCCAACTATATCCGCAACGGTCTGATGGTCCAGTTCTCCCGCGTGGAGCTCGGACGCAAGAATACCGAGGCCCATATGCAGAACCGTCTGCTCATCTCCGCCTGGTGCTATGAAAAGGGCGCTGCGGACAATGTGATAGAGAAGAAGGTGCGTGACGGCAAGACCTATTTCGTGGTGAATGACTACGAGGCCCTGCGCGGGCTCTTCGGAAAACTTCTATCTGAGGTGCAGCGCATCAAGTCGGAGGGCGATTATGCAGCCGGCAAGGCCCTGGTGGAGAAATACGCCGTGGACATCGACCCTGAAATCCACAAAGAAGTGCTCGAGAGATATGCTTCGCTGAATCTGAAGCCTTACGGAGGCTTCGTGAATCCGGACATCGTGCCGGTGGAGAAGAACGGAGTCATCACAGACTACGTTCTGGATTACAGCAAGAGCTATCTCGACCAGATGATGGAGTACGGCCACGATTACGCCGCATTGAAATAGTATGGAAGAGCGTCTGCTGAAAGACTATAACTATTATCTGAGGATAGAAAGAAGGATGTCGCCGAACACGGCGGCATCCTATTCGTCTGATATAAAGGAGTTTTTCACGGACTGTGAAATGAAGCCGGAAGATGTTCGGACAGAGGACGTACAGGATTGGCTCTCAGCGCGCTCGGGAGAGGTAAGCAAAAGGACGCAGGCTCGGGAGCTGAGCTCCCTGCGCTCGTTTTTCGACTATATGATCCTCGAGGGGCTGAGGAAAGAGAACCCGTGCGAAAGTCTGGAGAGCCCGAGGATAGGGCGGTATCTTCCCGACGTCCTTTCGGTGGAGGAAGTCGACAGGATAATGGAATCCGTCGATTGCTCAGACCCTAAAGGCCTGCGTGACAGGGCGATACTGGAGATTCTGTACGGCTGCGGGCTGCGCGTGAGCGAGGCCGTGGGCCTGAAGATCTCCGATGTGTTCCTGAAAGAGGGCTTCGTGAGGGTGACCGGAAAGGGGGACAAGCAGAGGATAGTACCGCTTGGGGAAGTCGCGGCGGAGTATTTCTCCGACTATCTGGGCTGCAGACCCCAGGAAGCGAAGCCCGAGTACTCCGACATCGCGTTCCTGAACCGCAGCGGAAAGCCGCTCAGCAGGGTTTATATATTCAATATGGTGAAGACCCAGGCCATCGCGGCCGGAATAAATAAAAACATCTCCCCGCATACTTTCAGACATTCCTTCGCCACGCATCTGATCGAGAACGGAGCGGACCTGAGGGTGGTGCAGGAGATGCTGGGACACGAAAGCATCCTTACCACAGAGATTTACACACACATCAACTCCGCGACCTGGCAGGCTGCCGTGCTGGAGCACCACCCGAGGAACCACAAAGGGTAGTATTGGCCGAAAGGCCGAAAGTTTCGGATTGGCCGCAAGGCGGCCGGAAAGAGGTCCGCATTGGCCGCAAGGCCGCAGAAAGCATATTTTTTGCATTTGTTCGGAGGTTAACTTACCTTTGCGCTTGTATGAAGTCTATTGTTTACAGAATTCTCGTGCTCTGCGTCGCCGCAGCGTCGCTTTTCGCCTCTTGCAAATGCGGGCACACTGTCGAACCGGAGGATGTCGCCTGCAAGAATCTGCTGCTGGTTTATTCGGCGGGGCAGAACTCGCTGAGCGACTATCTGAATGCCAACATCCTGGATATGACCAGCTCCGCGCAGGGCGGCAGCGGTTACGTTCCCGTCAGGAACAGCGAGGACGTACTTCTGGTGATGAGCCACCGTCCGAAGTCCAGCGGGGACTACAGTCAGAATATGCCGGCGTATCTTCTGCGTCTGTATATGGTGAAGAACTACAAGGTGAAAGGTTCGAAGGTGAGAGTGGACACGGTAATGACCGATACTCTGAAAACCTATCCGACAGACTTCATCCCTACGAAGAAAGGGGCTATGAGACAGATACTTCAGGATGTGGATGACCTGTTCCACGCCGAGCACTACGGGATGATCTTCTCCTCCCACGGCACAGGCTGGGTCCCGCCGGGATACTACAGCGACCCGAACAGCTATGACATCGCCGGCCGGCCCGCCCGTCCCGGGACCGGTTCAGCCACAGGAGCAGTTCCGTATGTGGAGGACAATGAATTCCCTGACGGTCCTGCGGTACGCAGTCTGGGACAGACCAGACTCAAGGAGAACGGGAAAAGCGTATCATATGAGTTTGCAATAGATGAATTTGCGGATGAATTCTGCATCCATTTCGACTATATCTACTGCGATGCCTGCCTTATGGGCGGCGTGGAGTTCGCCTGGCAGCTGCGGAATGTCTGCGACAAGCTGGCCGTCTCGCCGGCTGAGGTGCTTGCGCAGGGAATGGACTACGGCAGCTGCGTGGAGCAGCTGCTCAAAGGCGGAAAGGGCGACATCGAAAGCGTCTGCGAGACGTATTATAACATTTACAAGAACCAGACAGGGGCCTATCAGTCAGCCACCATCACACTTGTGGACTGCACGGCGATGGATTCCCTCGCGTCCGTCTGCCGGGAGCTGTTCGAGAAATACCGCGTGAAGCTGACCATAATAGACCACGAGGACATCCAGCCTTATTTCCGCTCCTACCACCAGTGGTACTACGACCTGGAGGACATACTGCTCAAGTGCGGAATAACTTCTGAAGAGCAGAGCCGTCTGGAGGCCGCCCTGGACAAGTGCATCATCTACAGGCAGGCCACTCCGCATTTCCTTCAGGGCAGCGGCGGCTTCGACATCGACATCTACTCCGGCCTGAGCATGTACCTCCCGTGCAAGGGAAGCGCCTATCTGGACAGCTACTACAAGACTCTGGACTGGAACAAGGAGACTTCGCTCGTAAGGGAAAGTGAGTAGTTTTGCAGGAAATTCACGACGGGATTCGCTTGTTATTCACTAATTATCATTATCTTTGCGCCCGCATTTGTAAAACCGCAAGGTTTTGGTGCAATGGGGGCCGGACCCGTTCCGGCTTGAGTAACACATTTAATTTATCTAACAATGCAGCATTTTGAACTGAAAGGCCAGATCCGCCAGGTCGGAAACAAGGCAGTCATCAAGGCATTCCGCAAGCAGGGCCTCGTTCCTTGCAATCTCTACGGTCTCGGAATGGAGAATGTACTCTTCACAGTTGATGAGAAGGAACTCAAGGGCGCCATCGAGACCCCTAAGTCCTACATCATCGACCTCGTTCTCGACAACGGCAAGTCTTACACGGCAGTATTCCACGAGCTCCAGTTCCATCCTGTAAAGGACAACTGTCTCCACGTAGATTTCCTCGCAGTCAACGGCGAGAAGCCTATCACAATCGATGTTCCTATCGTCATCGCAGGACACTCAGTAGGTGTTCAGCAGGGTGGTAAGTTCACACAGAACGCACGCAAACTCCGCATCAGCGCCACTATGGCCAACCTCCCTGACGATGTTACAGTGGATATCAGCAGCCTCCAGCTCGACAAGGTCATCAAGGCCGGCGATCTGAAGTTCGATAACATCACCGTCGTTACCGACAAGGATGCCATCATCTGCGGTGTCAAGTCCACACGCAACATGGCCGCTCAGGCAACTGAGTAAAATTCACTGAAATGGATTATCTGGTAGCAGGATTGGGCAACATAGGTGCCGAGTACGCATCTACCAGGCATAATGCAGGATTTATGATATTGGATGCCTGGGCTCAGGCATCCAATGTCATTTTCCGCACGGGGCGTTACGGCGATATGACCGAGATCACGTTCAAAGGCCGCACGTTCCACCTTCTGAAGCCCTCCACCTATATGAATCTCAGCGGCAACGCGGTGCGTTACTGGCTGACGAAGCTTCCGGTGCCGAATGAGAATCTCATTGTCATCTGCGATGACATCAATCTGCCTTTCGGGACCGTCCGGATGCGCAAGAAGGGCAGCGACGGAGGCCACAACGGACTCGCGAACATCACAGAGATGCTCGGGACTTCGGAGTTCACCCGAATCCGTTTCGGAGTGGGCAATGAATTCTCCCGGGGCGGACAGATCGATTATGTCCTGGGCAAGTTCAGCCCTGAGGAAATCGAGGTCATACAGAAGAAAAGCGAGCGGATCGTGGAAGGGATAAAGGCCTTTTCGACCATAGGCGTGGACAGGGCGATGAACTTTCTGAATACTAAGGAGGACTGACCGGCGGTTTTGATTTTTTAGGAAATCGCCAAAACTGTCCCATTTATTTGCATTTATGCGTGTTTTTACATATCTTGCGAATTGTTAACGGTTTGTAATTAATGCAAGCACAATAATATAAACCTTAAAAATCTAAAGAAATGAAAGAACTCGTTGAAAAAATCAATGCCGAAATCGCTGATTTTCAGGCAAATGCTGAGGCACAGGTAGAAAAGGGCAATAAGGCTGCAGGCGCTCGCGCACGTAAGGCCGCTCTTGAGCTTATGAAGGACCTCAAGGAATTCAGAAAGGTTTCTGTAGAAGAAGCTAAGAAATAATCCGGAAAATTTATTTTTTCGTGCAACGTTTATAAAGCCTTCTGCATCTATGTTGCAGGTTTAGGTTTTAGTACACGTCTAAGAGTTGGTTGCCGTGATGGCGCCAGCTCTTATTTTTTATGGCAGCACTTTGTGCTGCCATAAAAAGTTAATTCACTGGGGGACGTATCCCCCAGGCCCCCTGCGTCGCTTCGCTCCATTAAGAGCTCCGAAACAGCTGCTGAACAGCGCCATAAAAAATAAGAGCCACCAAAAAACTCGAAATGTACGGAAAACGTTTAATCTGTACATTTCGAATTGGAAATGGATGTCGAGATGCACGTTTAAAACGTTATTTAAACATTTCATAACTAAGGTCAGCTTCGTGTCTGATTGTAATCATCGAGACACTTGGTTTGCTTTCTCAGAGGAAAAGATTATATTTGTGAACTGCGCGTGTACTATGACTGGAGGTGTACATAAAAAGATTATCCTGACGGCGGTCTCATTTTTATTTGCGGCCGTCTTTTCCATATCCATATCGGCCGTTCCGGCGCTCAGGGGCAGTTTCCAGAGGACCCAGCCGGATGGAAGTGTCTTCTATGTAAGCCTTTACGGGGACGAATTCACCAGACTGGCTGTCACTTCCGACGGCCGGCCTGTCATCAAGGATGCCGACGGGTGGTACTGTTATGCAGTGATAGGCTCTGACGGGAAGAGGACAAGCAGCGGAATGAGAGTCCCCGGGACGGTGGGGACCAGAGGTGAAGACAGGATTGGACGGACGGGAGTCCGGCCGGCGGAAAGTATTGTGCACGCCGTGAATCTGGCTGCGGTACCCCGCAGAGCGGTGATGGAGAAACTGCGCGCGGCCGCCTCGGAGAAACTCAGTTCCGGCAGCGGAAAGGAAATCCGCACGATCATTCTGCTTGCGGAGTTTTCTGACCTGAAATTCACATACAGCCGCAGCGATTTCGAGAAGATGGTGAATCAGAAGGGCTACAGCGTGAACGGAGCGAGCGGCTCGATTCTCGACTATTTCACTGACCAGTTCGGAGATGAGTGCAGTTTCACTTTCGATGTCGGACCGGTGGTGACTCTGAGCCGGGGCTACGCCTATTACGGAAAAAACGGTTCCGACGGAAATGACGCGAAAGCGCACGAAGCCGTGATCGAAGCCTGCAGGCTCTCGGACAGCGAGGTGGATTTCTCCCGCTACGACCAGGACGGAGACGGCTGTGTGGACAATGTTTTCGTGTTCTATGCCGGAACGGACGAGGCGCGCGGGGCTGACGATGACCACATCTGGTCGCACAGCTGGTCCGTAAAGGACGGAGCGGGGCTGAGTGTCGTACTGGACGGAGTGTATATAAATTATTACGCAATGACCTCGGAGATAGCATATTACTCCTCGCTCAGCAAATCAGCGCTCGCCCCTGTCGGCTCTTTCTGCCACGAGTTCGCGCACACGCTGGGACTCAAGGACTTGTATGACACCGATTACGAGGACAGCGGCGGACAGAGCAAGGGAGTCTGGGGCAGCGTCAGTCTTATGGACGGCGGGAACTACAACAACGAAGGGCGCACTCCCCCGAATTTCACGGCGCTGGAACTCGATATGCTGGGCATCGGCGAATGCAGGACTCTGAATGTGGGGACCTGCAGCCTCACGGCCGGAGAAAGGATTTATTACAAATCGGAAACGGATTACGACGGAGAATTTTTCCTCTTCGAGAGCAGGGTGGCCGAAGGCTGGGACGAGTATATCGGAGGCAGCGGCCTTCTGATCTATCACGTGGACCGGTCTGAGCGCAGCGCAGGGTATTCCACCAGGCAGGAGAAAGTGCTCACGGCCGCGGAACGCTTCGACGCGAATGAAGTTAACTGCCGCCCCGACCATATGTGCGCCTACCTGGTGGGGACGAAAACGAGCTGCAGCAGCATCTCGGAGGTATTCTGGCCCAACGGAAGCCGCGACAGCTTCTCCGGCGGCACCAGTCCGTCCTTCAGTTTCTGGAGCGGGGCGAAGAGCGAAGTTTCCCTCTCGGACATCAGCCGAAGCGGCAGGACGGTAAACTTCAATGTCAGCGGTCCTGTCAGCATAAGTTCGGTCGAAGCTTTCCAGGATGCGGCGATAGTCTGCTGGGAGAGCGCGATGGGCGGAGATGAAGCCTGCAACATAAGCTGGACAGGCGGCGGCAAAACCTCCAAGGCCAGCGCAAGCCCTTATGAATCCGGCAAATATGCCTACATAATAGAAGGGCTAAGCGAAAAGACAGATTATACGGTTTCGGTATATTTCGGCAGTGCCTCTGACGGGGCATCGACCAGAACTTTCACGACGAGGGCGTATTACAGCAGCGGGTATCCGTTCATCTATCTGAGTTCCGGTGAGCGGGACAGCTCAGGAAGATTTGTATCAGGAACAAGGATTCCGCTTCGCGTTTACAACGCCCGCAACGTCGCGAAAGTGGAGTGGTATTTTGATGACAAGGCAATAGACGCCACGCTTACAGGATATTATACACTGTCAGGGAGCGGCGTTCTGAAAGCCGTGGTGCATTATGAGGACGGAAGCAGCGACATCATTTATAAATGCGTGACTGTCAAATGAGAAAATTGTGGATCATACTGGTTTTCTGCCTCGCTCTCGCCGGATGCCAGCGCGGAGGGAAGGTGGATTCCGAATTCATCGGCAGCAGTGACATCTGCCTGAGAGTCAAGGGCTCTACTGTATTCACATATAATCCCCTGACCTGTCAGCTTGCTTTCAACCGCCGCGACTGCGAATTCCGTGTGCACACGGATACTATGTCGGACTACTACTGCGTGACTCTGGACGCCATACCTTCATCCGAGGATCAGAAAATCGACGGGAGCCTGTGCTGGACCAGTTCCAGCAGCATTCTCCACAAGGACTGCACGTTCCGTGTGGAAAAGATTTCCACGGACGGCTGCGTCTGGCTCTGGGACAGGAGGGACAAGATCGGGGCGGTAGTAAAAATACTTGATTGACAATAAATTAAATATGCGTATGAAAAGATCTCTTAAAACATTGTTCGCCTTTCTGCTTGCTGCAGGAGCGGCTACCGGACTCTCCGCCCAGAATACCGGAGGCGGAATCGACTCAGACCTTCTTTCCGTAATCAAGCAGTCCTATACTGGTTCAGCCGAGCAGAAAGCTATCCGTAATGCCCTGAACGCCCAGTCGATGTCAGCCCTCGCCGAGAACAGCGAAAATCTGGCGATGATAGACACACATTTCTCGAACGAAGTGAAGACCAAAGGCATCACCGACCAGAAATCCTCCGGACGCTGCTGGCTTTTCTCCGGCCTCAACGTACTGAGAGCCAAGATGATAAGCACTCACGATCTGGGAGACTTCTCTTTCTCTCAGAATTATGTATTCTTCTATGACCAGCTCGAGAAGGCAAATCTTTTCCTGGAGTCCATCATCCGCACCCGCACTCTGCCTATGAGCGACAGGACAGTGGACTGGCTCTTCTCGAATCCTATAGGCGACGGCGGACAGTTCACGGGAATCTCCGATCTCGTAACCAAATACGGTCTGGTTCCGTCTTCAGCTATGCCCGAGACTCTCTGCGCGAACAGCACTTCGAATATGTCCACTCAGATCAAGACCCTCCTGCGTCAGGACGGTCTGGCTCTGCGTGCAGCCGGCAAGAAGGCCGACCTGAACGCGATGAAGACCGATATGCTGAAGGACGTTTACCGCATTCTCTGCCTCTGTCTGGGCGAGCCGCCTACCGAGTTCGAGTGGACCAGATACAATTCGAAGAATGAGTTCGTGAGCTGCAAGACCTACACTCCGAAGTCCTTCTACGACGAGTTCGTGGGCGCAGACCTGCAGAACAATTACGTGATGCTTATGAACGACCCTTCGCGCGAGTACGGCAAGGTCTATGAAATCGAGTATGACCGTCACGTTTACGACGGGCATAACTGGCTGTATATCAATCTCCCTATCGAGAGAATCAAGGAGGTCGCCATCGCTTCGATAAAGGATGACACCGCAATGTATTTCTCCTGCGACGTAGCCAAGTGCCTCAGCCGCAGCAAGGGCGTGGCAGATCTGAACAATTACGACTATGAGTCCCTGCTCGGCGTGCAGTTCACGATGGACAAGAAGGAGAGGATTCTCACCCACGCGAGCGGCTCTTCCCACGCGATGACTCTCAAGGCCGTGGATATCAATGCCGAGGGCAAGCCGGTGAAGTGGATGGTGGAGAACAGTTGGGGCGCAGCCTCCGGCTACAAGGGCAACATCATTATGACCGACCGCTGGTTCGACGAGT